>DATNNK010000433.1:0-8318 GCA_035601875.1 Casimicrobiaceae bacterium
GGCTTCCGCTCTGCGCCGTCGATGCTGGCGGCGCACGCGGCGATCAGCGAGCGCGGGGCCTGCTTCGAACGAGCGCTTCGAAAGCGTCGGCAAAGCAATCCGCGACGTCGAACCCGGTCTGCTTCGTGATTTCGACGAAACCGGTAGGGCTGGTGACATTGACCTCGGTCAAGAAGTCGCCTATGACATCGAGGCCGACCACGAACAGTCCTTCGGCCGCCAGCCTGGGACCGACGCTCTCGGCGATCTCGCGATCACGCGCGGTGAGCGCTCGCGCGACGCCCAGCCCGCCGACCGCGAGATTGCCCCGGGTCTCGCCGGGCCTGGGAATGCGTGCCAGAACATGCGGGATCGGCTTGCCGTCGATCAGCACAATGCGTTTGTCGCCGTCGACGATCTCGGGAATGAAGCGCTGCGCCATGACAGTTCGCGCCCCATAGTGCGCCAGCGTCTCGATGATCACGTTCCGGTTCGGATCGTCGATGCGCACCCGGAAAACCGACGCGCCTCCCATGCCGTCGAGCGGTTTGAGAATTACATCGTTGTGCTGATCGATGAAGCTGCTCAGCATTTCGGGATTCCGGGTCACGAGCGTCGGCACCGTGAACTCGGGAAAACGGGCGATCGCCATTTTTTCGTTGTGATCGCGTACCGCACGAGGGCGATTGAGAACGAGCGCACCTTCGCTTTCCGCGGCCTCGAGCAAATACGTCGAGTAGACGTATTCCATGTCGAAGGGCGGGTCCTTCCTCATCATCACCGCGTCAAACGAGGTCAGCGGACGAATCAGCGCCTCGCCCGGTTGATACCACTCATGATCGTCGTCGGTCACGGTGACTGGCCTCACCCGAGCTTGCGTGGCCGATGCGGTCCAGAAAAGATCGGCGGGTTCGAGGACGAAGAGCGTCGCGCCGCGGATCTGCAGCGCGCGCATCATCGCCACGCTCGTGTCTTTGTACGCCTTGAGCGAAGCGAGGGGATCGGTGATAAATGCGAATTCCATGGCGGGCAGACATTGTCAGCGGCGCCATCGTACCGCAAATCCGCGCGTGCGCAGGCAGCCAAGGTCTGGCCGAGCGCGTCGACGCCGACCGTCGTGGCGCCTGCCGTCACATCGTAGCCCCGCAGCCGCGGGAGCTTGCCTACCGTTATATACGAAGATATATTACCGTTCTCGAGAATTCATTGGTCGCCAGGTCAGCATGTTCAGGTGGATCAAACCGGTCGCAGTAGCTATTGCCGGTGTCAGCCTGGTTTTCGGCGCCTCGGCCGGGGACTCCGCCGGCCTCACCGTATTCGCCGCGGCGAGCCTCAGGGAGTCGTTGGATGAGCAAGCCAGGAATTTCGAAGGCGAGACCGGCATCTCCATCGTCGTCTCGTACGGGGCCAGTAGTGCCCTGGCGAAGCAGATCGAGGCCGGCGCTCCGGCGGATGTCTTCATCTCCGCAGACTTGGAGTGGATGGACTATCTCGACGGACGTAAGCTTCTCGCGCCAGGCAGCCGCGGCAACCTCCTCTCCAATCGCCTCGTGCTGATCGCGCCCGCCAGCAGCAAGTCGACGCTCAAGATCGAACCCAACTTTGGGCTCTCGGCCGCGCTGGGTGCGGACAAGCTCGCGATGGCCAATCCAGACTCCGTCCCGGCCGGAAAATATGGGAAACGGGCGCTGGAGATGCTCGGTGTGTGGGCGAGCGTGGAGAGGAAGGTCGCACGGACCGAGAACGTTCGGGTCGCGCTGGCCCTGGTGTCGCGCGGCGAGGCCCCATTGGGCATCGTTTACGCGACCGATGCGCTGGCCGAGCGAAACGTGCGAGTCGTCGACACCTTTCCGGAGAGTTCGCATCCGGCCATCGTCTATCCGGGTGCAATTGTCGCGGCGAGCCGATCGCCTTCCGCCAAACGCTTTGTCGACTATCTGCGTTCTAGCTCGGCGCGCGTGATCTGGGAGCGATACGGTTTCGCTCCGCCCTCGTAGATCGATGCTGAGCATGAGCGACACCGAGCTGGGCATCATCCTTCTGAGTCTCAAGGTCGCCTTTTTCAGCGTCGCGCTCAGCCTTCCTGTTGCGATTCTTGCCGCGCACGTCCTGGCGCGGTTCGATTTCCCGGGAAAAACCTTGCTCGATGCCGTCATTCACTTGCCGCTCGTTCTTCCTCCCGTCGTCGTCGGCTTCGCTTTGCTGCTCCTGTTCGGCAAGCACGGCCCTCTGGGTGCCTGGTTGAACGATTGGTTCGGGATAGTCGTTGCCTTTCGCTGGACGGGCGCCGCGTTGGCCTCCGCGATCATGGGTTTTCCGCTGATGGTGCGTGCGATCCGGTTGTCGATCTCCTCCATCGACACGCGGCTCGAAACGGTCGCGCGGACGCTCGGCGGCTCGCGCACCTGGGTGTTTCTGTCGATCACCTTGCCGCTGGCGCTTCCCGGTCTGATCACCGGCGTCCTGCTTTCTTTCGCGCGCAGCCTGGGTGAGTTCGGCGCCACGATCACCTTCGTATCCAACATCCCAGGCGAGACCGAGACGCTGCCGCTGGCGATCTATACGTTCGTCCAATCTCCCGGTGGCGACGCGCAAGCTATCCGCTTGAGCCTGATCGCGGTCCTGCTCTCGATCGCAGCGCTCGTCGCGTCCGAATGGCTGACGCGTCGCACTTCAAAATAATGATCGACGTCGACATCGAACAGCGGCTGGGGACGTTCGACCTTGCGGTGTCATTCAAGGCCGAGGCGCCCGTGGTCGGATTGTTTGGTCGGTCCGGCTCGGGCAAGACCAGTCTGGTTAACGCGCTCGCGGGGGTAGGTGGCCGGCGCCGGGGCCACGTCATCGTCAACGGCGAAACGCTGTTCGACGATGCCCGGGGCATCGATTTGCCGCCCGAGCGACGGCGGCTAGGCTACGTCTTTCAGGACGATCTGCTCTTTCCGCACATGCATGTCGAGGCCAACCTGCTCTATGGCTTTCGCCGCGCGGCGGTGTCGACACGCGTGATCGAGCCGGAGCACGTTATCGATCTGCTCGGACTCGGGGGCCTGCGGCGGCGATACCCGGGCACCTTGTCGGGCGGTGAGAGGCAGCGCGTCGCGATCGGACGTGCGTTACTCGCGCAGCCTCGGCTACTGCTCATGGACGAGCCACTCGCGTCGCTCGATATCGCTCGGCGCGACGAGGTGCTGCGCTACATCGAGCTGCTGCGCGACGACTTGCGCATCCCCATCGTCTACGTGAGCCATTCCATTGCGGAGATCACGCGGCTCGCCGACACCATCGTATTGCTCTCGGAAGGCAAAGCGATCGCCGTCGGCGCCGTCGAGGAGGTCATGGGCCGGCTCGATCTGCGGCCGCAGACCGGCCGCTACGAGGCAGGCTCGGTGTTCGACACGACGGTCGTTGCGTATGACGCGAAGTACGCTCTTACGACGCTGCGCTTCGACGGCGGCGAGTTGATCGTGCCGAACGTCGAGGCGATTGCCGGCGAGCGGGTGCGAGTGCGCATTCGCGCACGGGACGTCTCGCTTGCGCTGCATCCGCCCACGGGATTGAGCATCGTGAATGTTCTCCCTGGAACGATAACTGCAATCGACGACGCGGGCGGTCCGATCGTCGAGGTCCAGCTTCGCCTCGGCAACGTGTCGTTGCGGGCGCGAATCACTCGCCGTTCACGGGTTGACCTAGGCCTCGCAGAAAACCAGCAGGTCTACACGCTGATCAAGGCGGTTTCGTTCGATCGGCGTAGCGTCGGCTACGCCTAGCGGCTCACTGTCACATCAAACGCGTCAGCGCGCGAATATCCGCGGCGCCCGCTTGCGCGGCATCACGCTCGATCCGACGATAGCGTTGGATCACGTCTTCACCGAGCTTGGTCAGCCGCGTACCACCCCCGCGCTTGCCCCCCGCTGCGGTCTCGACCAATGGACTTCTAAAGCAGCGGTTCATCGTGTCGACCAGCAACCACGCGCGGCGATACGACATTTCAAGCTTACGCGCGGCCGATGTAATAGATCCGGTCTTCGCGATCGCTTCGAGCAGATCGACCTTGCCGGGGCCGACGGCGATCTCGGCGCCTTTACTGATGCGCAAGCGAAACTGAACTCGGAGTTTCAGGGGCGCCGTCATGGGAAGCGATCAAAAAAGCATTAGCGTGGGTCAATGCAACGCCACGAGCCCGCCCTTACTCAACCGTCACCGATTTCGCAAGATTGCGCGGTTTGTCGACATCGGTGTCGCGTATGACCGCGGTGTGGTACGCGAGCAACTGCAGTGGAATGGTATGCACGATGGGCGAGAGCAGACCCGCGTATTCCGGCAGGCGCAATACATGAATTCCGTCGCTCGTTTCGATCTGGCTGTCGGCGTCGGCGATGACGTATAGCTCGCCGCCGCGGGCGCGCACTTCCTGCAGGTTCGATTTGAGCTTTTCGAGCAGCGCGTCGTTGGGCGCGATGGCGATAACCGGCATTCTGGAATCGACCAGCGCAAGGGGCCCATGCTTGAGCTCTCCCGCCGGATACGCCTCGCCGTGGATATACGAGATTTCCTTGAGCTTGAGCGCGCCTTCGAGCGCAATCGGATAGTGCAAGCCGCGGCCGAGGAATAGCGCGTTCTGCTTTTTCGCAAACTGCTCGGCCCAGGCGATGATCGCTGGTTCGAGTGCCAATACCGACTGGATCGCACTCGGCAAATGACGCAGGTCGCGCAACCAGCGCGCCTCGTCTTCCGCGGTCAGCCGGCCGCGCGACTTGGCAAGAGCAAGCGTGAGCAGGAACAGCGCCGTCAGTTGCGTCGTAAACGCCTTGGTCGACGCGACGCCGATCTCGGTGCCGGCGCGCGTGAGATACGTCAGCTCGGTTTGCCTTACGATCGAGCTGGTGGCGACGTTGCATATCGCCAAGGTATGCCGGTGACCGAGTTTTTTCGCATGCGCCAGCGCGGCGAGAGTGTCGGCGGTTTCGCCCGACTGCGAGATCACGACCACCAGCGCTTTGGGATCGGGAACGCTGTCGCGGTAGCGGTACTCGCTGGCGATCTCCGCTTGCGCCGGGATGCCGGCCACGCCTTCCAGCCACGAGCGAGCGACCATGCCTGCGTAGTAGCTCGTCCCGCAAGCAAGCAAGCGCACCGCGTCGACGTTCGAGAACACCTCTGCCGCGGCGGCACCGAACAATGATGGCTCGATGCTGCCGACGCTTTCCAGCGTGTCGGCGACCGCGCGCGGCTGTTCGAAAATTTCTTTCTGCATGTAGTGGCGGTATGGGCCCAGCTCCACCGCATCGTCGGCGGTCTTGAACGTGACCACCTGGCGCGTAACCCGCGCCTCGCTGGCATCGTAGATCGCGTAGGAATCCAGATGGATGTCGGCGACATCTCCCTCCTCGAGATACGCCACGCGTCGGGTCACCGGCGCAAGCGCACTCGCGTCCGACGCTAGAAAGTGATCGTGCTCTCCGATGCCGACTAAGAGCGGGCTGCCCGCGCGAGCGCCGACGATGCGGCCCGGCTCGCGCGTGCTGATCGCCGCGATCGCATAGGCGCCGCGAAACTCCGCCACCGCCTTGCGCACCGCGGGCAGCAGGTCGCCGTCGTAGTGCGCGTGGATGAGATGGACGATCACCTCGGTGTCGGTTTGGGTGACGAATTGATAACCCTGCTGCTGCAGCCGCGCGCGCAGGGGCTCGAAGTTTTCGATGATGCCGTTGTGGACCACCGCGATCTCGTTATTGCTGACGTGCGGATGCGCGTTGATGGTTGTCGGGGCTCCATGGGTCGCCCAGCGGGTGTGTGAAATGCCCGTGGTGCCGGCGATGCCTGTTGCGCTCGCCCGCGCCGCGAGGTCGGCGACGCGGGCGGTGCTGACCAGCCGATGCAAGCCGCCATTGATCACCGCGAGCCCGGAGGAATCATAGCCGCGGTATTCTAGGCGGCGGATGCCCTCGATCAAAGTAGGGACCACATTCTCGCGAGCGACCGCGCCGACGATGCCGCACATGATCAGTGCCGCGCTTTCACGGGCCGCTTCCAGCCCGCTACGGTGACCTGCTTGTTCTGGGAAATGGTGAGCTCGCCCGCGGGCACCTCACGGCTGATGGTCGCGCCTGCCCCTATGGTCGCGCCTTTGCGCACGGTGACCGGCGCGATCAGCTGCGTGTCCGATCCGATGTGCACGTCGTCCTCGATGACGGTCCGGTGTTTGTTCGCGCCGTCGTAATTGCAGGTGATAGTGCCGGCGCCGACGTTGACTTCACGGCCGATGCTCGCATCGCCCAAGTAGGCAAGATGATTGGCTTTGCTCCGTGCCCCGATGGTGCTCGCCTTGACCTCGACGAAATTGCCGATGTGCACTTCGTCGCCGAGCACCGACGCCGGCCGGATTCTCGAGTACGGGCCGATACGGCATCGGCCGCCGACCTCTGCATCTTCGAGGTGCGAAAAAGGAGCGACGACGCTTCCGGCACCGACCTGGACGTTGTTGAGAAGACAATGCGCGCCGATCGACACCGAGTCGCCGAGCGTCACCGTGCCCTCGAAGATGCAGTTGATGTCGATCGCCACGTCCTTTCCGCAGCTCAACGTCCCGCGCACATCGATACGCTCCGGGTCGGCGAGCGTTACGCCATCGCGCAGCAAGGTCTGCGCGGCCTGCCGTTGCAACGCGCGCTCGGCGGCGGCAAGCTGGGCACGATCGTTGACGCCCTGCACTTCCATCGGATCGGACACCGAAACCGCGACGACCGGCACCCCATCGCCCACGGCGAGGGAGACGACGTCGGTGAGGTAGTACTCGCCTTGCGCGTTGTCACTGGTCAGACGCGCAAGCCATTGCGCGAAGCGCCCGGTGGGAGCCGCGAGCACGCCGGCGTTGATTTCGCCAATCGCGCGTTGCTCGGGGCTTGCATCCCTTTCCTCGAGGATCGCGCGCACGCGTCCTGAGCCATCGCGAACGATGCGGCCCAGGCCCGACGTATCGGGCGGCGTCGCGGTCAGCACCGCAAGCTTATCGCCGTCGACCGCCGCGACGAGACGCGACAAGGTTTCGGAGCGGATGAGAGGGATATCGCCGATCATCGCCAGCGTAACGCCGTCCTTCGGCAAGTTCTGAAGCGCGCATTTCAACGCGTCTCCCGTGCCTAGCAGGGCCTCCTGTCTTGCCCAGATGAGATCAGCGTCCGGCATCGCCGCCGGCACCTGATCCCCGCCGCTTCCATACACCACGCAAATCGCTCGCGGCTCGATCGCCCGAACCGCGCGCAGCACATGAGAAAGCAGAGGACTTCCGGCCAGCCGATGCAGCGCCTTCGGTCGCGCAGAGCGCATCCGCTTGCCTTCGCCGGCGGCCAGAATCGCGACTTGCAGCGGCATTTTCATGACATTCGAATTATCGCACCTTTTGCCTGCGCGCCCATCTGCCGCCCGTGGGGGCCGTCGCGAGAGGCTGGTGTGCAATGGCGCCGAGAGCCGCATTTCACGGCCTGCAGGAGGGGATTCCATGTTGAAGCGCTTGGTTCCGGTACTTGCCGGCCCCGGTCTTTTCGTGCTCGCAACCGGCGTCTACGCCGCGGATGTCTGCAAGCATCGCGGCGAGCTCGACGCCATGTATTGCGATGACAACAGCGATATGGTCGCAGACGCGCCGACCGATTCGAAGAAATGGAAGAACCCATCGACGATCGTGTTCACCTACACCCCGGTCGAGGACCCCGCCGTCTACGAAAATATATTCAAGCCGTTCACCACCGTGCTGGGGAAATGTCTGGACATCGCTGGGACATCAATGTCCGCGAGTCGGCGGTCCTCGGGCTGGTCGGCGCCGCCGGCATCGGCATGATCCTCGACTCGGCGTTGAATCTGTTTCAATGGACCCGCGTGGCGACGATACTTCTGGCGATTTTCGTCGTGGTGATCCTGGCCGAAATCGTGGTGACATTCGTGCGCCGTCGAATCCTCTAGAATCCGCTCATGACGGTTATCGCGGTCTTCAATCAAAAGGGCGGTGTCGGGAAAACGACGACCTCGCTGAACCTTCTGGCCGGTATCGCGCAACGCAAACAGCGGCCGCTGGGCATCGACCTGGATCCGCAAGCGCATTTGTCCGGCATCTTCGGCATCCGTCCGCGATTGGCCGACGAGTCGATCTACTCGTTCTTCATGCGTCAGCGCCCGCTGGGCGAGGTGTCCCAGATCACGGACAGCGGCGTTATCCTCTGCCCCGGGCATCTGGAGCTGACCAAGCTCGACACCTTGCTCGGCAAAGGCGTGAATGTCGTGACCCGCCTGCGCGCCGCCCTCAAGGCGCCCGATATCGCTCCGGGCTCGGTGGTGATCGA
>DATNNK010000434.1:0-2453 GCA_035601875.1 Casimicrobiaceae bacterium
TCGGGCGAGATCACCGCGTTGACGTTGCGATAGACGTAGGACAGCAGATACGCCGCGGCGAAGCACAGATAGACGCGCAGGAAGGAGGGCGCGCTCACGCGCGCCAGCGTTTCAACGCGCGATGCGAGCATACATTCGCGCGAATGTCATGAACAGGTTGGAACCGATGAGCAGAATCGCGGCGCTCACCGCCGGATGTTGCAGCATGGAGGTCGGCATGGAAGGACAAGGGCAGCAGAAGGTTGTCATTATCGCCGAAATGCGACAGCTATCGTCCGTGTCCAAAGGTATGGACCCCATCCGCACATGCGATGATAGAATTCGCGGCTCTTTCCGCGGTCAAACGCGAGCGTCCCCGACCTCATGAGCTATCCTTTGCTACTTTTGACCCGCAGTGCGTGTGTCGCCGCACTGAGCTCGGCCCTCGTCACAATGGCTGCTGCCGCCGTGGACGCGCGCTATCCGGTCACGCCCAAGCGCCCAGTCAGCGACACCTACCACGGCGTCACGGTGGTCGACGACTATCGCTGGCTCGAGGACGACGCGAACGCCGAGGTCAAGCGTTGGGCCGCCGAGCAGAACGCTGCGACCCGCCGCTATCTTGACGGCATCGCGCAACGTCCCGCGATCGCTGCCCGCGTCGGCGAGCTCCTTCGATCGGCACCGATGCAGCACTACGACTTCGAATATCGCAAGCAGCTCTTCGCGATGAAGAGTCAGCCTCCGAAGAATCAGCCGCTGCTTGTGGTGCTGCCCCCGTCGGCAGAGGTGGGCGCTGAGCGCGTGATTCTCGACCCCAACGAGCTCGACGACGGCAACGGTCGGACCACGATCGACTTCTACAAGCCATCGTACGACGGGCGTTACGTTGCGGTCTCGCTGTCCGAAAATGGCAGCGAGGAAGGCACCGCGTACGTCTACGACACTTCCACCGGAAAGCGGCTGCCGGACCTCGTCGCCGGCGTGAACTATCCAACCGCCGGCGGCAGCATCGAGTGGGCCGCCGACAGCCGCGGCTTTTATTACACGCGCTACCCGCAGGGAAACGAGCGCCCCGCCGAAGACCGTCACTTCTACCAGCAGGTCTATTTTCACCAGCTCGGAGCGCCGGTGAGCGGCGATCGCTACGTCTTCGGCAAGGACCTGCCACGAATCGCCGAAATCGCGCTGCAAGGCAGCCGCGACGGCCGGCTCCTGCTCGCCGAGGTTCGCAACGGCGACGGCGGCGATGTCGCCTATCACCTGCGAGCGGCGGATGGCACGTGGACCAAGGTCGCGGGCTTCGACGACGGCGTCAAGCAGGTCGCGTTCGGCGACGACGGGAACCTGTACGCAAAGAGCGTGAAGGACGCGGCGCTCGGACGCATCATCGCGATTCCGATATCGACGCCGACGCTCGCGCATGCGCGCGTGGCCGTGCCCGAGACCAACATCGTCGCCGAGCGTGTGCTACCGACGCGCTCACGCCTGTACGTGACGTATCGCGCCGGTGGCCCCTCGCGCGTGCGCATGTTCAGCTTCCGCGGCAAGCCGATGGGCGAGCTGCCCGCGGAGGCCGTGTCCGACACGGAGGTTGTCGTACGGCTCGATGGCGACGATGTTCTCGTGCGCAGCGTGAGCTATGTCACTCCGCGCACCGTCTATTTCTACCACGCGCCCGCCAACAAGCTCGCGCGCACCGGCCTCAACGGCGGCTATCCGTTCGATATGAAGGACGCGCTTGTCCGCCGCGAATACGCGGTGTCGAAGGACGGCACTCGGGTGCCTGTGACCATCATCTCGCGCAAGGATGCGCCGCGCGACGGCAGCAACCCGACGCTGCTCTACGGTTACGGCGGCTACGGCATCAGCATGACGCCCTACTTTTCGTCGATGCTGCGGCTGTGGCTCGATTACGGCGGCGTCTATGCCGTCGCCAATGTGCGCGGCGGCGGCGAGTTCGGCGAGCCGTGGCATCTCGCCGGCAATCTCACCAAGAAGCAGAACGTGTTCGACGACTTCGCCGCCAGTCTGCAAATGCTGATCGACCGCCGCTACACCCGGCCGGACAAGGCAGCGATCATGGGCGGCAGCAACGGCGGATTGCTGATGGGCGCGACGTTGACGCAGCACCCACTGATGATGCGCGCGGTCGTGTCCCAGGTCGGCATCTACGACTCGCTGCGCTGGGAGACTCAGCCCAACGGCAAATTCAATGTCACCGAGTTCGGCTCGGTCGAGGACCCCGCGCAGTTCCGCGCGCTGTACGCCTATTCTCCGCTGCTCAACGTGAAGGACGGCACCGCGTATCCGGCGGTGCTGCTCACCGCGGGCGACAACGACGGCCGCGTGGCGCCGTACGAGTCGCGCAAGATGGCAGCCAGCTTACAGGCCGCATCGTCGTCGAATCGTCCGATACTGCTTCGTACCGAAGCCGCGGCCGGCCACGGCATCGGCACCGCGCTATCGACGCG
>DATNNK010000435.1:0-3685 GCA_035601875.1 Casimicrobiaceae bacterium
TCGGGCTGTTTGCGGCGCACGGTCATGGATGCCTCCTCATCGAAACTTGCCTATTGAAGTGCGCGGTCGTCGCGAGCAGCGCCCGCCCGGATCCTTAAGTCGTTCCCGACGCGCGTTTGCGGAAGCTGCCACCCATTTCGATACTCTTTTTTAGGCGCGGCAAGCAAAACGCGAACGGCATTATAGCGACAGTCGCGCCCCATACGGCGCGCTGCAGTGACGGCGCCCGGTCAAGCGTTTTCCGCGCCGGCCAATCGCGCTATAGTGGCTTGACCCGACGCACAGTCGTTAGGCACGTTTGCGGTTGCCGCACAGGAGGTCGCAATGGACTCTCGGCGCATCTTGATAGGGGCCTTACGCTCGCTGCGTGGATGGCTGTTCGCCGCGTTGCTTGCGTCAGTCGCTGCCAGCGCAGCGGATCCGCCGCGTGGCGAAACTCCATCGATCGACCCCGAGGCGTTCTTCGCCGCGATAGTCACCGTCCAGGCGCGCGCGGTGCCCGACGCACGCAGCGCGGCAACGCTCGGCACCGAGCGCGAAGGCACCGGCGTGGTGATCGGCAACGGCGGTTTGATTCTCACCATCGGCTACCTGATCGTCGAGGCTGACGATGTCAAGATCATCGACGACGAAGGCCATGTGCGTCCGGCGCGCGTCGTTGGCTACGACCACAGCACCGGTCTCGGGCTGGTACAGCCGATCGCGCCGTTCGACGTCGCGCCGTTGAAGCTGGGCGACTCGGGCAAGCTCGCCGAAAGCGATCCGGTGTTGATCGTCAATCATGGCGGGCGCGACGAGGTGACTCGCGCCGTGGTCGTGTCGCGCCGACCCTTCACCGGCAGCTGGGAATATTTGCTCGATCGGGCGATTTTTACGTCGCCTCCGGCCCTGAATTGGAGCGGCGCCGCGCTGATCGGTACCGATGGCGCTTTGCTGGGCGTCGGGTCGCTGATCGTGCGCGACGCGTCGGAAGGCAATCCGCACCTGCCGGGCAATATGTTCGTTCCGATTGACGCGCTGAAGCCGATCCTTTCCGACCTGATCAAGACAGGCAGGCGCGCGGGACCCGCGCGTCCGTGGCTCGGCGTGTCGACGGACGAGATTCAGGGCCGCTTGGTCGTTGCCCGGGTGTCGCCGGAAGGACCCGCGGACCGGGCGGGCGTGCGGAGCGGGGACATCATTCTCGCCGTCGGCGCCGAAGGCGTGCGTTCGCAAGCCGAGTTTTATCGCAAGATTTGGGGACGAGGTGCGGCCGGCAGCGAGATTCCGTTGCGCGTACTGCAGGGCATAGACATCCACGAGATCAAAATCCGCTCGATCGACCGCATGGATTATTTTCGCCAGAAACCGACTTACTGAGCTATTGAGCGTTCCCCAAATGCGTGATAGCCGTTGCACGCGGGGAACCGGCCCTCACCCCCAACCCCATCCCGCCGGGAGAGGGGTGCGCGGCAGCGCGGGTGAGGGCACTGTCACGTGTTTGCGTAGTTCCAGGTAGACCCTCCGGTAGAATGCGCCGTTCCGGTTCCAAGCGACGGCGTCGCGCCTGCGGCCCGTGGCCACACGTTCTTCATCCGGTCCATGGCCCTCTACGCAGCCACCATCTTTGTCAGCGCGTTTCTGCTGTTCCTGGTTCAACCGATTATGGCCAAGCAGATCCTGCCGTGGTTCGGCGGATCGGCCAACGTTTGGACCACGTGCCTGGTATTCTTTCAGGCGACGCTCCTGCTTGGCTATGCCTACGCCGACCTGGTGGTGCGCCGGACATCGCCGCGAACGCAGGTTCGAGTCCATGTCCTGTTGCTGGCTTTGAGTTGTATCGTCTTGCCGATCGTGCCCGGCGCGCAATGGAAGCCGCTCGGAACCGAGAGTCCATCGCTGCTGATCCTTGCCTTGCTCACGGCGACGATAGGCCTGCCCTATTTTCTGCTGTCGACGACGAGTCCGCTGGTGCAGGTGTGGTTTTCGCGCAGCTTTCCGGGCAAGAATCCTTACCGGTTATTCGCGCTGTCGAACCTGGCATCGATGCTCGCGTTGCTCGGCTATCCGATCGGGCTCGAGCCTTGGGTAACGACACGATTCCAGTCCTACGGATGGTCCGCTGCATACCTAGTGTTCGCGTTCCTATGCGCTGCGTGCGGATGGTTCAGCCTGCGAGCGGCAAACCTGCCAGCAGAGCCGGTGCGCCAACAAGAAGTCTCGCTGCCGGACGACGGGCCACCGACGGGAACGCGGCAGTTGCTGTGGGCCGCGCTCGCGGCAGCAGGGTCGTTTCTTCTGCTCGCGATCACCAATCACCTGTGTCAGAACATCTCGTCGATTCCGCTCTTGTGGGTGGTGCCGCTTTCGATCTATCTGCTTACCTTCATTCTCTGCTTCGACGGCCGGGGCTGGTACCGGCCGGAGCTTTTCGCGTCCATGCTGGCCGCAGGCTTAGGCGTCATGGCCTGGACGCTTGCCGATCGCGATCTCACTCACAAGCTCGAACTGCAGATCGGCGTATTCTGCGTGGGACTGTTTCTCGCCTGCATGTTTTGCCACGGCGAACTGGCGCGGCTCAAGCCGGCGCCGCGTTATCTGACGCGCTTTTACCTTATGGTCTCCGCCGGTGGTGCGGTCGGATCGGCACTGGTCGGCCTGGTCGCTCCGCTGGTGCTGCCAGCGTATTTCGAGCTTGCGCTCGGCCTTGTCGCCTGCGCCGCGTTGCTCGCCTTTCAGGTGCGCCGGCGTCATCCGGTCTTTGTCACGCTGGCGATCGTGGCGGTGCTTTTCACGGTCGGCGCAGGTGCATGGCAAGTCTACGATTTCTTCGACGGAACGCTACTCGCCACCCGGAATTTTTACGGAGTGTTGCGCGTGCAGCTTTATGGCGGCGACGACACGAGCCGGCACCGATCGTTGATGCACGGAACGATACTTCACGGCACCCAGTATCTCGAGCCCGATCTCGCGCGCCGGCCGACGACGTATTACACGCAGACGTCGGGCGTCGGACGCGCGCTCGAGTCCATGCATCCGACCACTCGGCCGCTCAAGGTCGGAGTGATAGGCCTCGGCGCCGGAACGCTTGCGACCTATGGCAGCAAAGGCGACATCTATCGCTTCTACGATATCAATCCGGCGGTGATCGTCATTGCCAACCGCGACTTCACCTATCTCAGGGACAGCGACGCAACCATCCAGACGCCGCTAGGCGACGCGAGGCTCAATCTTGAGCGCGAGGCGCCGCAGGGATTCGATCTACTCGCCATCGATGCCTTTTCGAGCGATTCGATACCCGTTCACCTCCTGACCAATGAAGCGTTGGCTGTCTACGTCAAGCACATGAAGCCCGGCGGTATCATTGCCTTTCACCTGACCAATCGTTTTCTCGACCTAATTCCGGTGGTCAAGCAACTCGCCGATGCGCAGCATTTGTTCTCGGTTTTGGTTGCCGACGAGGGTGACGAGGGCGTCGCGAGCCGCAGCGACTGGGTGCTTTTGTCGGACCGCGAGACCTCGCTCCAGGTGCCGCAAATCGCCCAGGCCGCGTCGGTGGTCCCGACCCGCGACAACCTGCGGCTGTGGACGGATGACTTCAACAATATCGTCGAGATCATCAAATAGAGCCCGATTCAGGTGGCGTTCCTTTTGGTAATAAGGATTGACATTACTAACGCCGTACGTTAGTATGCGGTCGTGATTC
>DATNNK010000436.1:0-4510 GCA_035601875.1 Casimicrobiaceae bacterium
CAACAGGCGCTTGTAGCGAAAACCGGTGCGACTGACGATCAGCGCAAAGGCAAGCCCGAGCGAGGTGCATCCCGCCGCGCACAAGAGCGCCAGCACGAGCGTGTTCCAGGCGACCCCGCAGCGGCCGGCGCCGGCGAGGCAAGCGACGCCCCAGATCTTCTCGGTGAACATCCGGGCGAAAAAGGCCTGGGCCGACAGTGCGCCGCCTTGATCCTGGATGGCGCTCAACAGGATACGGATGACAGGATAAAACGTGAACACCGCCACCGACACGGCGATGCCGACCACCGAGGCGGCGATGAATGCATCGCCATTGAAGTAGCCGCGCTCGGCGAGTCCGAGCGCGAACAGCATCGTCAACGACGCGCCGGACAGCGCGGCTCCCCAACCCATGCCGTACTGGCCGGCCGCCAGCGGTGCGAACGTTGTCGTCAGCAACTCGAACGACCAGCCTTGCGCGCCGATCGCGAATCCTTGCGCGAGAAAAAACACGAATCCGAGGGCGCCGATGATGAGCAGGCCGTTTGCGCGCGCCAAACGCGAAATCGGGAGCTGCAGCAGCGCGGCGGCGGCAATGAAAAACCCGACGATCGGGAGCAGCCAGATGCGGCCGTGTTTAAGCGCCTGCAGGAGTGCCGGCGCGTTGTCCTTGCCGGTGTAATCCTTCAGCCAGCCGATGGACGCGATCGAGTCCTGCAACGCGTACCACGGCAGCAGCACAAAGCCCGCTGCGCCGACGGCGATCCAGAATAGAATCGCCTTCTTGGCGGGACTCACTTGCCAGGCGCGCTTCCGGCGTTGATTTCCCGCTCCCATCGCGCGAGCAGGCGCTTGCGCTCAGCCGTCGAGCCGAATTTCGCCGTGTCGTAGCTGATGAGCTTGATATCGGTCAGATTCGGTACCTGCGGCGGCAGCAGGACATTGCGGTTGGTCGGGATGGCGAATTCCTTGAGATCGAGGCCGATCTTCTGCGCTTCCGGCGTCAGCGCCCAGTCGAAGAATTTTTTCGCGTTGTCCGGATGTCGCGCGCCCTTGATGATCGCCATCGACCCGACTTCGTAACCGACACCTTCGCACGGCAGGATGGCTTTCACCGGAAATCCACGCTCGATCTCATTGACCACGCCATGCAGCACGGTGCTGCCGATCGCGGTTTCCCCGCGGGTGACCGCGCTCATCGGTCCGATGCCGGAACGCGCGTACTGGTTGACGTTGACATTGAGCGCCTTCAGGTATCGGAACGCTTCGTCCTCGCCGAAAATCTGTACCAGCGACGCCAGCATCAGATAGCCGGTGCCGGATGAATTCGGATTCGACAGCATCACTTCGCCTTTGTATACCGGGTCCAGCAGATCTTTCCAGCACTTCGGGACCGGTAGCTTCTTCTTGTCGAATAGCTCGGTGTTGTAGCCGAGCGCGAGAATGCCGCCATAAACGCCGACGACGCGATATTGTGAGAGCTCGGCTTCGCGCTGCGCCCAGGGCTGAAGCTGAGGGAGATTGGGCGACTTGTAGGTCTCGAGCAGCCCTTCTTCCGCGGCCTGCAGAAACGCGTCGCCCGGGCCCGCCCACCAGATGTCGCCTTTGGGATTGGCGCCTTCGGCCTTGATTTGCGCGAAGAGCTCGCCGGTTGCCTTCTGCGTCACCGACACCTTGATCCTGGTCGCTTTTTCGAAACCGATGGCCATGCCCTGGCACCACGAGGTGTTGGGCGAGCTGCAATAGATAGAAAGGGTGTCCTGAGCCCACGCGGCGGCGACAAACAGGGTCGCGGCAAAGGCCGCGGCAATGCGGCAAATCGTGCAATATCCCCTGAGCGTACGAATCACGACCCGCGCCGCGCAGGGCCGGTCACCGCAGCGTGTGCTTCTTGCAAGCAGGCAAGCGGTGCGCAACTTCACCGCGCCGCACCGGCGACTTCGCGGTCCCAGCGTTCGAGCAAGCGCCTTCGCTCCGCGGATGCACCGTACTTGGCAAAGTTGTAGTCGATCAGCTTGATTTCGGCAGGCTTCGGCGACAGCGGCGACACCGGTGTGCCGACGTTCGAGGGGAGCTGAAACTGTTTCGAGTCCTGACCGAGCTTCTGCGCGGCCGGAGTCAAGGCCCAGTCGACGAATTTCTTCGCGGCGTCGACGTTGCGGGACCCCTTGACGATCGACATCGACCCGATCTCATAACCCGTGCCTTCGCAGGGCGCGACGCTCTTGACCGGGAAACCTGCCTGCGCTTCGGTGATCACATCGTGGATGAAGGCGACTGCGACGATGTTCTCGCCGCGCGCCGCGGCCTTGATCGGACCCACGCCCTGCCTCGAGTAGGAGCTGATGTTCTTATGCATGTCCTTGAGCAGTTTGAAAGCCTCCTCCTCGCCGAATACCTGCACCAGCGTCGCAACCGCCGTATACGCGGTGCCCGAGGCATTGGGATTGGCCATCTGCACTTCACCTGCGTACTGCGGTTTGCCGAGATCGCGCCAGCACGCAGGAACCGACAGCTTTTTCTTCGCCAGCAATTCGGAGTTGTAGCCCATGCCGAGCACGCCGAGATAAAGGCCGACGGTGCGGTAACCCGATTGCTCGGCCTGTTTTTTCGCCCATGGCTGAAGCTGCTCGAGCATCGGCGACTTGTACGCCAGCGTCAGGTCCTGCTCCGCCGCCTGCAGATGCGGATCGCCCGTGCCGCCGAACCAGACGTCGAGCTTCGGGTTCGCCTTTTCCGCGGCGAGCTGCGCCATCGACTCGCCGGAACCCTTGAGCGTGAGCGCGACCTTGATGCCGGTCTCGCGCTGGAACTCGTTGGCCACCGCGGTACACCATTCCGCCTGCACGCTGCAGATGACATTGAGCTGCTGCGCCGCTGCCGCGGTCGCCAGCGTCAGACCGCCCATCGCCGCCGCGAAGGTCGCGACGCAAGATCGAGCCCACACTTTCATGCTTCCTCCTTCGAGCGCGTCCATGGCTGAATCCGTGACCTAAACGCGCCGCAATCATCGGCCCGCCGCCGGGCTTACGTCAACTGGCGATCAGGAAGGCTGCACTGCGGTGTTTGCGAATCCCGCACAGGCATTACAATTTCGCAAGGCAAGCAAGCTGGAGAAGCACGGAATGAGTTCCGGAGGATTGCGTCTCGGCATCGATCTGGGCGGCACCAAGATCGAAATCGTCGCGCTCGCGCGCGGCGGACGCGAGTTGCTGCGGCGCCGGGTCGCCACACCGCATGAGGACTATCGCGCGATTCTGGAAGGCGTTGCCGGCCTCGTTCGAGGAGCGGAACAGGAGCTCGGCGAGCAAGGCAGCGTCGGCATCGGCACGCCGGGCTCGATCTCGCGTGCGACCGGCTTGCTTCGGGGCTCGAACTCGATTTGTCTCAATGCGAAGCCGGTCAAGGCCGATCTCGAGGCTTTGCTCGGTCGCGAGGTGAGGATCAGCAACGACGCCAACTGCTTCGCCCTCTCGGAGGCACGCGATGGTGCGGGCAAGGACGCTGAGACGGTGTTCGGTGCGATTCTCGGCACCGGAGTCGGCGGCGGCATCGTGGTGCGCGGGAATGTGCTTGTTGGCCCGAATGGCATCGCCGGCGAGTGGGGCCACAATCCCCTGCCGTGGCCTACCGACGACGAACGGCCGGGCGCACAGTGTTTTTGCGGTCACACGGGCTGCATCGAGACCTTTCTCTCGGGTCCGGGACTCGAGCGCGATTATCTTGCGGCGACGGGGAAGCGGCTGAGCTCCGCCGATATCGAAGCCAGAGCCGTGAATGGCGACATCGGCTGTGAGCAGGCAATGCTGCGCTATGAACAGCGGCTTGCCCGCGCTCTGGCGCACATAATCAACATCCTCGACCCGGACACGATCGTGCTCGGTGGCGGGATGTCGAACATGTCGCGGCTCTACGCGGCGGTGCCCGCGCGGTGGGCGGCCTGGGTTTTCTCGGATCGGGTCGACACTTCGCTCGTCCGCAACGTGCATGGCGATTCGAGCGGAGTGCGGGGCGCCGCGTGGTTGTGGCCCGACGCCGGATGAACACGCGGCGAAGCGTCCGCATCGAAGCTTCGCGTCGTATAATCACGCCCGCAACGAACATCGGCAGCCAACTTCATTCGGCGCCGGCCCGAAGCCTTCCCAGGTAAAAAATCATGCAAAAAGTCTACGCTGACGCAAAGTCTGCACTGGCCGATCTTCTGCACGACGACATGACGATTGCCGCAGGTGGCTTCGGTCTTTGCGGCATTCCGGAAAATCTTATCGGTGCGTTGGTCGCCAGCGGCGCCAAGGGCCTGACCATCGTCGGCAACAACGCCGGCGTCGACGATTTCGGGATGGGATTGCTGCTCAAGACCCGGCAGGTGAAAAAAGTCATCGCGTCGTACGTGGGCGAGAACAAGGAGTTCGAGCGCCAGGTGCTGGCGGGAGAGCTCGAGCTGTCGCTAACGCCTCAGGGAACGCTGGCCGAAAAGCTGCGCGCGGGCGGCGCCGGCATCCCGGGCTTTTACACGCGAACAGCATTCGGC
>DATNNK010000437.1:0-3052 GCA_035601875.1 Casimicrobiaceae bacterium
CTCATCGACGAAGTCGGCCGCGACGCGGTGCGCTTTTTCTTCTTGCTGCGCAAGTCTGATTCGCAACTGACCTTCGATATCGATCTGGCGCGAGCGCAAAGCGAAGAGAACCCGGTCTACTACGTGCAGTACGCCCACGCGCGAGTCTGCAGCGTGCTGGAAAAGGCAGGAATTTCGCTCGACGGCGCCGCCGAGAGCTTGCGCAACGCGGATCTGTCGCCGCTTTCCAGTGCCTATGAGAGCGCGTTGCTGCGCCGCCTCGCGGACTTTCCCGACGAGCTTGCGATCGCGGCCCGCGAGTTGGCGCCGCACTTAATAACCTTCTATCTGAAGGAATTGGCGGCGGAATTTCACAGCTACTATAATGCGGAGCAGTTTCTGGTCGACGACGAGGCGTTGCGTCAAGCGCGCCTTGCGCTGGTGGTCGCAACCGGCCAGGTTGTTCGAAACGGGCTCGCGGTCCTGGGCGTAAGCGCGCCGGTAAGAATGTGATCGAAGAAAGCAACATGAACGAGCGAGATCGACTGCGATCCACCCGCCGCACGCCAGGCGCGATGCGCGGGGGAACCTTGCTCGGCATCTTCGTGGGTCTGGTGCTGGGACTCGCGGTTGCCGCGGCAATCGCCTATTTCCTCGGTAAATCGGGACTCACCGGCGCTCCCGCGGTGCCTGGGATGCAAAGGGAAATCGTTCGCAACGGCAAGCCCGAAACCGTTCCGGCGACATCAACAGCGGAGAAACCGCGATTCGACTTCTACAAGATACTGCCTGGCGCAGAGGAGCCCAAGCCTCCAAAGGCGCCGGAGACGCAGACGAAGCCCGTCGATCGGTTGTGGCTCCAGGCAGGGGCCTTCGCCAGCGAATCCGACGCAGAAAACCTCAAGGCGCGGCTCGCGCTCTCCGGGTGGGAAGCGTCGGTGCAAATGGCCACGCTTCCCGACAAGTCGGTGCGCTACCGGGTCCGTCTCGGCCCCTACGACAATACCGACGAGCTCAATCACATCAAAGCTGATCTGGGCAAGAGCGGATTCGACGTTGCGGTGATCAAGAATCCCTAGTGCATCAAGGGCTCGAGTTCCGCCGCCAGCGGGAACTCCGGTCGGCGGCCACGGCCCAATGGGCGTTAAGTATCAACCCCTTCGCAGGAGTAGCAATGAAAAGACTTGCCATGCTTGTTGTCGGCACGCTCGCGGTGCTGGCCTTCTCCAGCGCCAGCTCGGCCGACTTGGTCGAAGGCAAGCAGTACACGCGGCTCAAGAGCGTCCAAACGGCGGAAAAAGGAAAGAAGATCGAAGTCATCGAATTCTTTTCCTATGGTTGTCCGCATTGCAACGACCTCGAGCCCTATTTGCAGAGCTGGGCCAAGACGGCGCCTGCCGATGTCCAGTTCGTACGCGTGCCGGTGATGTTCCAGGACCGGTGGAAGCCGCTGGCCAAGGTCTATTACACGCTCGAGGCGATGGGAGAAGACCTGCGCCTGTCGCCGGAAGTGTTCAAGGCAATCCACGTGGCCAACCTCCCGCTCTACCAGGACAAGGCGTTTCTCGACTGGGCAGCCAGCAAAGGCGTCGATCGCGCCAAGGCGGCCGAGATTTACAGTTCCTTTGGCGTTGACAGCAAGCTCAAGCGCGCCTTGGTGCTTGCCCAGGAGTACAACATTCAGGCCGTACCGACGATGATCGTCGACGGCAAATTCCTGACCTCTTCCGATCGCATTGGCGGACATGCCGCCATACCGGCTGCACTCGATGCCTTGGTCGCGAAAGCGCGCGCAGAACGCGCCCGAAGCTGACCTGTTCCAGCGCACCACGCTCGTAGCCCAAAATACCATCGCCGGTGAAAGTCTTCCTGACCGGCGCTTCCTCCGGTCTCGGCTCGGCGCTGGCGCGCCGCTATGCCGCTGAAGGCGCAGTGCTCGGGCTCTATGCCCGGCGCGCCGATTCGCTGCAGCGACTGGCCGGCACCTTGGCGCCGGCAACCTGCTTGGTCTACCCGGGCGACGTGCGCGATGCTTCCTCGCTTCGCGCCGCTGCCCACGATTTTATGGCGCGCTCCGGGACGCCGGACGTCGTCGTCGCCAACGCCGGAGTATCGACCGGCACCCTGACTGCCCACGAAGACGACAACGACGCTTTTCGGACCGTGCTCGACACCAACGTGCTGGGCATGGTGCACACGTTTCAGCCGTTTTTGTCCGCGTTCGCCGCCAAGAAGTGCGGCAAGCTGGTCGGGGTCGCCAGCATCGCTGGCTTTCGCGGCCTGCCAGGCTCAGGCGCCTACTCCGCGTCCAAGGCCGCGGCGATCAGCTATTTGGAAAGCCTGCGCGTCGAGCTTTCAGGTTCCGGCGTCGAAGTGATCACGCTTTGCCCCGGATACATTGCTACGCCGATGACCGAGAAGAATCCTTATCCGATGCCGTTTCTGCTGTCCGCGGACGACGCGGCACGGCTGATGGTGCGTGCGATCAGTCGCGGGCGCCGGTTCTACGTATTCCCGTGGCAGATGGCATGGGCAGGCCGCTTGCTGCGAGCGTTACCGCGGCCGCTCTATGACCTGGCATTGGCACGCGCTCCGCGAAAGCCGCGAGCTGGGCAGGCCTGATCGCTGTTGCAGCAGGCCGAAAGACAAGTCATGAAAAAGCCGCGCAAGCGACCGCGAACCAGCGAGAGCCGGCGGTGCGGGAAGCTTGCTGTCACCAAAAGCGCGCAGGAACCCGGCGCGGGTTTCCTCTTCGGAGGCGGCCCTACAGCGGCATGCGGACGCCCACGGTGACCGCCTGATAGTTGCCATCATTCTTGCTGGCGGTCGCGCCGACACTGACGAATCCGACAAGCTTGCTGCCCAGATCGGCGCTCACGCCGACGTTGAACAGGAAATAATTGTCGTCAGCCTTGAACACGGGTATCGAGAAAGTCCCGGGCATCGAGACCAGTCCGGCGCGCACGCTCCGATCGTCGTTGTTGTAATCCTTCTCCCAGCTGACGCGCCCAAACGGCCGCAGCGAGCCGATGTTTCCGCTCACCTGCCAGCCCAGACTCGACATGAGCGCATC
>DATNNK010000438.1:0-2393 GCA_035601875.1 Casimicrobiaceae bacterium
ACCTGTGCCGCGATCCAGTCCAGCCTCCTCGCTCGCCCGCTGCCACGCCGCCGCGACATGGCCCCAAGTCTTGCGAAAAGCATAGAAGCCACCGACGGCCAGGAGCGCCGCGACGGCCCAGGGCCATGGCGTGGCGGTGTCGATACCGACCCAGAACAAGTTCATCCGGGACCCGGATTCCGGCTGCGTGGAGAGGCGGTAGTTAATCTCGAGCAGCACGACTGCGCCCAGCAGCATAACGAGCGCGGGGATCGCCGCGAGAGCGTACGCTTTGATCACGCTCCCGAACGCCCGCGTCCGGACGATGGGCCCGTGCATCATGATCAGTCCCGCAAGGCCGCCGGGCGCGAACAACACGATCGCCATGAAAAACAGGCCGAGATAGAGCTGCCATGCCGTGGTGTAGTCGCTCAGGCTCACCTGCAGCCAGGTGATCGTGATCGCGCCGAGGATGGCGCCGACATAGTAGGCCTCGCCACCGATATAGACCATCAGCAGCACGATGCCGGAGCGGGCCGCGCCGACCGCATCGACCGCCACGATCTCGTAATTGACCGCGTGCAGTCCCCCCGCAAGGCCCGCGAACGTCGCGGCGACGGCAAATACGATAAACCGCACGCGCTGCGGGTCGTAACCGACGAATGCGGCGCGCTCCGGATTGTCCCTGATGGCGTTGCACATGCGTCCTACCGGTGTGCGCGTGAATGCATACATCAGCCACGCCGCGACGATGGTCCAGAACACGATGATGTAGTAGACCTGCAGCTGCGAGGCGAAATTGAGACCGAACACGTGCGGGCCGGCGGCGCGGTTGGCGGTGAGACCTTCCTCGCCTCCGGACAAGCTTCGCAACATCCGTGATGCGGCGAAGACCAATTCCCCGACTCCCAGCGAAATCAGCGCGAAGACCACGCCGGCGCGGCGCGTGGTGAGCGATCCGAACAGCAAGCCGAAGAAAAGGCCGGCGGCAGCACCGGCGAGCGGGACCAAAGGCATCGGAAGCCCGAACCCGGCGTTGATCGCCCGCATCACGTGGATCGCGGCAAAGCCTCCCAAACCGAAATACACCGCATGGCCGAACGAGAGCAGGCCCGTTTGCCCGAGCAGCAGGTCGTACGAGAGCGCGAACACCGTCGCGATGGCCATTTGGCTCAAGAGCGAGCGACCGAAATTGGTGTTCAAGCCGGGGATATGCGGCAGGACGAGCAATAGGCCGATCGCGACAAGCCACAAGCCATGTTCACGAAACCATGCGCTTCGCACCGGGCCGAGCGCGTCCGAGGATAGCGTCGCACGGCTCGCGCTCATGTCTCGCGCGTGCCCATCAGGCCCTTCGGGCGCAGGATCAGCATCAGCACCAGCAGCAGGTAGGGAATGATCGGCGCGGCCTGCGCGATCTTGATCGAGAAGACTTCGTAGAGCGGAGAGTCGCGTGCTACCTGCACGTTCAGCGCGCGAAACAGGTCAAGCATCGAGTAGTCCAGTGCGACCGCGAAGGTCTGCACGATGCCGATGACCATCGACGCGATAAGGGCACCGGGAATCGAGCCGAGGCCGCCCAGCACGACGACGACAAACACGATCGGGCCGAGCGCCGCCGCCATGTTCGGCTCGGTGAGCAAGGCGAACCCGCCGATCACGCCGGCCAGCCCGGCGAGCGCGCTGCCGATGGCGAATACCAGCACGAAGATGCGCGGTACATCGTGCCCCAATGCGCTGACCATATGCGGATGGGTGAGCGATGCCTGGATGATGAGGCCGATCCGCGTTCGCTTGAAGCCCAGATAGAGAAACGCGAACATGCCAACCGAGATCGCCATCATCAGCGCCTTGTAGAACGGGTAGCTGGTTCCGAAAAGAGTGAACGCGGGAAAGTCGATCACCGCGGGCACGCTGTTGGCGATCGGATTGCGGCCCCACAGCATGACCACGAATTCCGCGATCAGATAGGCCAGCCCGAAAGTGAACAGGATCTCCGCGACTGCGCCATGCTTGTGCGCGTGGCGCAGGCCGTAGCGCTCGACGGCGGCACCGATCGCCCCCACCAGCACGGGCGCGACGACCAGCGCCGGCCAGAAGCCGATATATCTGGCGATCTGGTAGGAAAAATACGCGCCGAGCATGAACATGCTCGCGTGCGCAAAATTGAGCACGCCCATCATGCTCCAGATTAGCGTGAGGCCGCTGGAGAGCATGAACAGCAGCAGTCCGTAGACGATGCCGTTCAGGAGCGAGAAGGTGATGAGCTCGAGCACGGCGTCGCTCTCTCGGCGTCGCGCCGGACCGGGCCCTTAAGCGGGCCGCTGCATCTTGCAGGTCGTCGGAAGCGCCGTGTCCTTGGCGTTAAGCTTGACGTCGGTCTTGAACCCCAGCCCTGTCTTCTCGACATCGAA
>DATNNK010000439.1:0-2925 GCA_035601875.1 Casimicrobiaceae bacterium
GTGCGCCGCGCACTCCTCGAGGATTACGGCATCTACTCGGCGCAAACCGGCGTGCAGTTGTTCTCGGCAATGCCGCGATCCGGCCTTGCCGAAGCGGAGGCCGCCATCGCGCCGTGGCTGGCGACGTGAGCAGCGACCCAGCCGGCGACACGGGATATTCCGCTTTGCGAATAACGTGCAAGGAGCCGGCGCTGTGAGCAGCGAGCCAGCGGACGACACCTGACATCGCAACACGGATGGCGTCAAAGGAGCCCGCATCCGATAGAAAAAAGAAAGGCCCCGCCGTCAAGGGGAGTGACACGGGGCCCTAAGAACGCCCTTCGGCAGGTGAGTTCACGCAACCGAAGGGCACCCGCTCAGGGAGGGAAGCGGGAGACGTATAACCGTCTGCAGATAAGACTTCGGCCTTTTGCAAAAAGTTCCGCGCCGGTTTGCGTCGTATTTGGGACTGCGGACAAGGTCACAGTTGTGCTGCGCGGTTGCTCCGGAGCTCGACCGCGCGCTACGATCCGGCTTCTCCCCGATTCGATGCCCAAGCCATGAACTTCGTCGGAAAGTTTCCCGCGCGGCGCCCGCGCCGCATGCGTCGCGACGAATTTTCGCGCCGCCTGATGCGCGAATCCGCGCTTTGCAGCGCCGATTTCATTTATCCGGTATTTGTTCTCGACGGCAGCAATCGCAAAGAGCAGGTGGCGTCGCTGCCCGGCGTATCGCGCAAGAGCGTCGACCTCTTATTCCGCGATGCCGAGAGCTGTGTCGAGTTGGGCATTCCTGCGATGGCGCTGTTCCCGGTCATCGACGCCTCTCGCAAATCGCTGGACGCGAAAGCGGCCTGGGATGCGAAGGGCCTGGTACCGAGCGCCATCCGGGCTTTGAAGGCCCGCTTTCCGGCGTTGGGGATCATGACCGATGTCGCGCTCGACCCGTACACCAGCCACGGCCAGGACGGCTTGGTCGACGAGACCGGCTACGTGGCCAACGACCCGACAGTCGTCGCCTTGACCCGCCAGGCGCTATGCCACGCCGAGGCCGGCGTCGACATACTCGCGCCTTCGGACATGATGGACGGGCGCGTCGGCGCGCTGCGATCCGCGCTCGATCAAGCGGGCTTCGACAAGCCACGCATTCTTGCGTATTCGGCCAAGTATGCGTCGAGCTTCTATGGGCCGTTCCGCGATGCCGTGGGCTCCGCGGCGAATCTCGGCAGCGGCGGCAAGCACACCTACCAGATGGATCCCGCCAACAGCGACGAAGCGCTATGGGAGGTCTATCTCGATCTGCAGGAAGGCGCCGACATGATCATGGTGAAACCCGGCCTGCCGTACCTGGACATCGTGCGCCGGGTCAAAGACACTTTTGGCGTACCCACGGCGGTGTATCAGGTTAGCGGCGAGTACGCGATGCTCAAGGCCGCGGCGGGCAACGGGTGGCTGGACGAGCGGGCCTGCGCCTTGGAAGCACTCATCGCGTTCAAGCGGGCCGGCGCGGACGCGATTCTCACCTATTTTGCGATCGCTGCCGCACACTGGCTCAAGGACGAGCGCTAGTCCCCGAGCAGTGATCGCAATTCAGCCGGCGATAGCCGCGCGTCATCACGGCGCGGCCGATTGCGACGCTGCAGCGGTGTGAGGATCGACAGCCGGATGCCGCAGTTGTCGCCGTCGAGTCGCAATTCGACGCGAGACAACGAGTCAGTCGCGGTCGCTGCCGCGTATTCCACGCCGGCGTTGATCAGGGCAAGCTCGACTTCCTTGGGGTCTTCGGCCTCGAGCTCGAGGTGAACGTCGCTGTGCTCCGTTGCCCATCCCGCTGCGGCCCCGCCGATCAGTACCGGATTCCAACGGGAAAGCTCATCCATCCACTTCATGGCTGCTTCACGCTGCACTCGAAGCGAAAGTGGCTGCGAGCGGTGCCGGAAAAGCGTGTTGTAATCGTGCAACGCCTGCTCGACCTCGTCGTTCGCGGGAAGAGTCGCCCGCTCGGGCAATCCGAGCTCGCGGCAGGCCTTTCTTTTCGCGGCGGTCCAGTCGGTGAGGCCGTGCTCGGCGATCAGCCGTGCGGTCGCTTGGGCGATGCGCGCACGGGTGCGCTGAGTGGCCAACGAGTCCGGACGAGACACGGCATCACCCAAGGTCAAAAGAGCTGGTTGCGGATTTCCCGGGGAGATTCCCTGCCCTGCGTCGCGGCGGTTTCGTCCCGACGCGGAGTGAACTCGGAGTAGAAATATTCGGGGATGCCGCCACCTTCGGCTTCGCGCATGCCGGTGTCCGGATTGATGCGCGCGACGACGATGCCCTCGGGCGGTTTAAGGGGCACCTCGGGAACGCCTTTCAAGGCTTTGCTCATGAATGCCATCCAAATCGGCAGCGCCGCCGCGGCACCCGTCTCCTGGGGCCCGAGCGTCCTTGGCTGGTCGTAGCCGATCCAGGCGACACCGACCATCGACGTATTGAAGCCGCAGAACCACGCGTCGACGCTTTCGTTGGTGGTGCCCGTTTTGCCGGCGAGATCCTGCCGCCCGAGTTGCATGGCTCTGGCGCCCGTCCCGGCGCGGACGACGTCGCGCAGCATGGTGGTCATGATGAATGCGTTGCGAGGATCGATCGCTCTCTCCGCGTTTTCGCCTGCCACCGCAGGTTCGGCTTTCGACAGGATGGTCCCCCGGGCGTCGACGACCCGCGCGACAAGATAGGGAACTATGCGGTAGCCGCCATTGGCGAACACCGAATACGCGCCGACCATTTGCATCGGTGTCGCCGCGCCCGCTCCCAATGCCATTGGCAGATAAGCCGGGTGCAGCTTGGGATCAAAGCCGAAACGCGCGATGTAGTCCTGGGCATACTTCGGTCCGATCGCCTGCATCACCCGCACCGTCACCAGATTCTTCGAGCGCATCAGCGCATTGCGCAACCGCATCGGCCCCTC
>DATNNK010000440.1:0-4017 GCA_035601875.1 Casimicrobiaceae bacterium
CCGCGGTGGGCCGGGCCCTTGTCGGACGGCCTTGGGGCAGGGCGGCACGGTACCCGCTCCGACGGGGCAGGCAAATCCATCTTCCCCCTCGAAAACGCCAGAGCCGATCGGAAAAGCCTTGGGGCGGATGCTCGGCCGCTAGCTCGGCATGCCGGATGCGGTGTGCGCGGGCCTCATGTGTGCGCCGCAACAGGCGCAGATTTTCACATCGCCCGCCCGAGAAGCGACTTACGCCGGAGCGGCAAG
The DNA here is from genome assembly GCA_035601875.1 of Casimicrobiaceae bacterium. Classification (GTDB taxonomy): domain Bacteria; phylum Pseudomonadota; class Gammaproteobacteria; order Burkholderiales; family Casimicrobiaceae; genus PALSA-1003. Next base: position 247 of record DATNNK010000440.1, read on the forward strand.
CATCGGCGTCTCAAGCAGCTTGATCGCCGTTTTCGCCACTTGCATGGTATCGAAATAAGCATAGCCCGCGACCGCCGCTGCGCCGACGATAGGTAACCAGCGACTGGCCGCCGTGCCGGCGAGGCGCTGCGTGACATTGAGGCCGACAGTGGTCAAGACGCTGCGCATGGCACCGCCTGAAAGCTGACGAACCACCAGCCGCTCCCCGGTACGCACGACGACGTCACGTGCCAGTTGCGTTGCCGCGTGTCGAAAAAGGCAATACACCATGTGAGTGCGCGTGAGCTGTAGCTCTCTTCCGAACAAGCCTGCGATATCGGCCACCATCTGCGCCTGGATGCGCCAGATCGCGATCAGGTCCGGAATGACGGTCAGCATGCCCAGGGCCCCGGGCGGCAATGCGAGGGTGCCCGACAAGGCCGCGGCGCGGCGCGCAGCCTTGCGCGCCAGCTTGCGCGCCGCGAGGGCGGGCTCCTGCACGGCGCGCTCGCGGCTTTCGGGCACGCGGGAGACGACGTTTTCAATCGCCTCGGCGATTGTTTCGGTAACAGATTGAACGGTGATCGATGATGCCGTCATGGCACGACCTCGGACCGGGCGCGACTTAAGGATGTTTAGCAAAGCCGCGATTCGCGCAGCGGAACCGGCATTGTACAATCCTTGGCGGAACAGCTCGGGAAAGCACGATGTCGCAGATACTGCCGTATGCGATTCTGTCGCCGGCTTATGTGGAATACGATCCTGCGACACCGGCGGTGGCGCGGCACGTCGTCGCGTTGATCGAGGCCGGGGCGGCGTGGGCGAAGGCCGAGCACATTGGCAGTACCGCGATACCCGGATGCGCGGGCAAGGGGATCGTCGACCTCGTCGCGTTGTATCCTCGTGGCAGGTTGGAGGACACGCGCCGGGCGATCGATGGCCTCGGCTTCCAGCACCAACGCGCCGGACACGAGTTCCCGGAAGATCGTCCCATGCGCGTCGGCGCAATCGAGTACGGGGGGCGAATCTACCGGCTGCATGTGCATATCGTCGCCGCGGACTCGGCGGAGGCCAAAGCGCTTTATCGGTTCCGAGATGTTTTGCGCATTGACGGACAATTGCGCGATGCGTATCAGGCGAAAAAGCGCGCAATTCTCGAATCCGGAACCAGCGATCCTGCTGGATACACCCACGCCAAAGGCGAGTTCATCAACGCGGTCGTCGGCAGCAGCGCGCCGTAGCGATCCGGGGCAAGGAACGAAGACGCCAGTGAACGACACGGCGCTGCGGCGTAAACGGTGGGTGTGATGCGGGTTTTCGGATTGGCCGGCTGGTCGGGCAGCGGCAAGACGACGCTCATCGAGCGGCTCATACCGCTGCTGCGCGCCAAGGGCCTGGTGGTCTCGCTGGTAAAACACGCGCACCATGAGTTCGACATCGACCAGGCGGGCAAGGATTCGCATCGTCATCGCGAAGCAGGCTGCCAGGAGGTACTGGTCACCTCTGCCGTGCGCTGGGCGCTGATGCACGAACTGCGTGGCGCCTCTGAGCTTTCGCTCGATGCGGCGCTGGCACGGCTCTCGCCTTGCGATCTGGTGCTGGTCGAAGGCTTCAAGAGTGCGGCGATCCCGAAGCTCGAGGTCTACCGCGCCAGCGTCGGCAAGTCGATGCTGCATCCCCGCGACAAGAATATCGTCGCCATGGCCACGGACGGGCCGCTTACCACGACGCTACCCGTGTTCGATCTGGGCGACGTCCCTCCGATCGCCGCGTTCATCATCGCTCACGCCGAGTCGCACGGATTTCCGTAGTGCACTTTAGCCGCCGCAGGCTTGCTTCGCCCGCGCCGAGGCAGGAACTCTCAAGGCTGAATCGTTTCCAATCTGGGCCCGATACTCGCCCAAGCGCCTGCGGGCGTCCTTGCCACGCGCGGCGCGCCGGTTGTCGGATCGGGCGTCCTTGCAACACCGGGGGACGCCGGTCGTCGGATCGGATCGTCGGCGAATTGACTTCGGAAATACCCCGGCGTAAGGTCAAATTGTGGGCATCTCTGTGCATCGATCGGGTATCACCGGTGGATAGTTGCCCCCTGAGCCCTTGCTAAAATGATGAAAAAACAGATACTTCGGACGATTTTGCTGACGCTGCTAGTGGCGGTCTGCGGCGGTGCTGCCGCCCAGGACGGCTTTTATGGCGGCGTGGCAATTCGCGAAGCCGGCGCCGACGCGATGGGACTTACGCTTGGCAAGCTGCCCTTCGCGTGGAATCGATTTACCGCCCCCGTGGCGGAGGACGCCACACAGCGCGCGCTGGTGTTCGGCGGTTACCGCTGGTCGAGCGACATTTCGGTCGAGGCAGCGTTCAACGCCAGTGACAAGTACGCCTTGCGTCCCGGCGTGATCGGGGTCAGCAGCGTCGGGCTGGGGCTGTCGGATCCGACCCGAGCCTGGAACGCAGATGTGTATACGAGCTGGGAATTCGTGCGCAGCCTTTCGCTATACGGCCGCCTGGGTTATGCGCAAAGCGACGCCCGAGCGTTGTCGGCGCCACTGACACTGGTCGTCGGAGACACGAGGCGGCAGCGCGACGGCGTCAACTATGGCGTGGGTCTGCGCTACGATCTGACCCAGGCACTGGGCTTGCGAGTGGAATACTCGCGCTTCAGTCGCTTCAACGGAGACGCCCTCAGTGCGGGTTTGCTGCCCGAGTCCGATCAGGTCACCCTGGGAGTCCAATTCAAGTTCTAAGCGCTGCCTGATCCGCCGTTCCGGTATTCGACGCCAGCGCGCAGTTTTCTTGGTACCGCTGGCGTTTTTTGTCCATGCGATAGAATCGACGCAACTTCTCTCGCTTTCAGCTTGCCCATGGTCCGCATTGTCTACCTTGCTCGTCTCCGAGATGCATTCGGCAAGTCGGTGGAGCAGATCGATTTGCCCAGCGACATCGGGACCGTCGCCGCGCTGCTGACGTGGCTGCGGACTCGGGGTGGCGTCTGGGCCCACGAGCTCGCGTCCGGGCGAGCCGTCCGGGTCGCGGTGAATCATGACCTCGCACAGGCGACGACGCCAATCGGGCACGACGACGAGGTCGCCTTGTTTCCGCCGGTCACCGGAGGCTGACGCTCGATGTCCGTCCGCATTCAGGAACATGATTTCGATGTCTCGTCCGAGCTCGCCGCCCTGCGGGCCGGGGACAAGCGCGTCGGCGCAGTCGCGACGTTTGTCGGCGTGGTGCGCGATCTCAACGACGCATCGCAGGTGAGCACGCTTACGCTCGAGCATTACCCGGGGATGACCGAGAAAGCGCTGGCGCAAATCGTCGACGACGCGAAGCAGCGCTGGGACATCTACGACGCCCTCGTCATACATCGCGTCGGGCCGCTAAGCCCAAGCGACCAGATCGTGCTCGTCGCGGTCACCAGCGCACACCGCGGGGAGTCGTTCGCCGCGTGCCAGTTCATCATGGATTACCTCAAGACCCGTGCGCCCTTCTGGAAAAAAGAGCAGACGCCCGAAGGCGAGCGCTGGGTCGAGGCACGCGCCAGCGACGAAGACGCCGCCGCACGCTGGTGACGTTGCCATGATCGCCGAGCGCGTACGCGCGCGCAGAGCTGGTGCCCCAATCGATGGCGATCAGGCGGACATCATCCATGGCGGGCGCGTAGGATGAATGCCGGAAAGCGGACAGGAATCGGCGCGCCCTGCGCAATTCGCGCGGGCGCCGCTACCAGCGTGCGGCGGCGTCTTCGTCGCTGGCGCGTGCCTCGACCCAGCGCTCGCCTTAGGGCGCCTG
>DATNNK010000441.1:0-5169 GCA_035601875.1 Casimicrobiaceae bacterium
GCAGGTCAGGCGACGCTTGACGCTTTGCGGGTCCACGATTTGCTCCCCGGATTCCAGCCCGAGTAACGCCCGGCCGGCGCGATGGCAATCATGCACGGATCAACAGGAAGGGGCAACGCTGTCGGGCATTGTCGTGAGGAGGCCTTGCGTACCCGCTGCGTCGGTCACGATGCGGATGCCTCTCGCGAAGATGGCTCACGCGCTAGATCTTGGCCAGCTACGGAACGGGAAGGCACGCTAACCGTACGGTCGCGCTGCGAGCACGTCGAACCCGTATTGCGCAGCCACGACCCCAAGCGCGCGGTCGACGTCGTGGGCAAAGCTACGTGCGACCATTAGCGTGAAAGTCGGTGTCTCATCCCGCTTGTCGACCAGCACGTTGACATGACCGAATACGCTTTGCGCGCATGCTCCAACGGAAAACGCGCGCCGATGGAAATCCAGTGGACAGGCCTTCGCCAGCACGTCGGTCGCGCTCGATCCGGCAAGCGCCCACGCGACGCGGCTTGCGGAAACGTCGAAAAGCGCGCCGCCTAGTTGATTCAGGGCATCGCGCTTGGCGGCAAACGCAGTCAGCGTCGATGGGCCGCCGGCCGTGAGCAACCAGGACCGAGGTCCGAGCCACAACGCAGTAAGCGTGTCACTCCTCGCTGTGGTATTCGGTTCGGTGGGAAGAGCAAGGTCGAACAAGCGACGCGCCTCCAGGAAGAGGTCAGGCCGGGTCGCATCGCCCTGTACGTTCCACGCCGTTGCGATCGTCAGCTCGGCCATGGTCAGGCCTGTTTCCGGCACGCCGTAGTGGCCGAGCTCTCGGCTCGCGAGTCGTCCGGCACCAGCGTGTCCGGTGTCAACCACGCAGGCGCTTGCCTTCGGGATCGATGAAGGTCGGGGAGCCGATGCGTACACGCGCTTTGGCATCGGCGAGTGGTGAGACTGCCCACAAGGTTTCACCGTGACGCGCGCGACCGTTTGCGACCAACGCCAGCGCAATCCACGTCTCGAGATTAGGGCTCCAGCACCAGGACGTCACGTGCCCCTGCATCGGATTGGGCAAGGGGTGATCCGGATCGGCGACGATCTTCGCGCCGCGAGGCATGACCGCACGATCGAGCGCGGTGAGGCCCACCAGCTGCCAGCGATCGGTCGCGACTAGCGCGTGGCGCAACAACAGCGGCTTGCCGACGCACCATTTGCCGGCGTTGACGAGCTTGCCCATGCCGAGATCGTCCGCCGTCGTGCGGCCGTCGGCTTCGGGGCCGATCACGACGTGGCCCTTCTCGATGCGCAAGGTGCTCATCGCTTCGATGCCGTACGGCATGATTTCGAACCGCGCACCGGCCGCCAGAACCGCTTCCCACATCGCTCGCCCGCGATTTGCCGGAACGTGGATCTCATAGGCAAGCTCGCCGGAATAGCTCATGCGGAACAGCCGAGCCGGTATCGCCCCCGTCGCGCTGCGCACCTTGCATTCGCCCGCGGCGAGAAACGGAAACGCAGCGTTCGATACATCGATGTCCACCACCGCGGCGAGGACGTCGCGCGCCTTGGGGCCGGACAAGGCCGCCGTCGACCATTGCTCGGTGACCGAGGTGGCGTACACCTCGAGGTCCGGCCAATCGATCTGGAGCAACGCCTCCAGATGCTGCATCACGTGCACCGCGTTCACCGTGGTGGTCGTCATCAGGTAATGCGTGGGTGCAAGCCGCGATGTCGTGCCGTCATCCAGCACCATGCCGTCGTCGCGCAGCATCACGCCGTAACGGCAGCGGCCGACCGCCAGCGTGTCCCACCGGTTGATGTACACGCGATTGAGGAATTCGGCGACGTCTCGTCCCTGCAGCTCGATCTTGCCCAGCGTCGACACGTCGGCCAGGCCGACGTTCGTTCGTACGTTGCGTGCCTCGCGGTTCGCGGCATCCTCGGGCGTTTCCCCGCCGCGCGGATAGGAATGCGGACGCTTCCACAATCCCGCGTTGACGAAATGCGCGCCATGCTCGACGTGCCAGTCGTGCATCGCAGAATAGCGTGTCGGCTCGAGATGCGGACCGGCGTCCTCACCTGGAAAAGCGCCGAGCGTCACCGGTGTGTAAGGCGGGCGAAAGGTCGTGGTGCCGACTCGCGGGACCGGGCGATTGAGCTGCTCCGCGAGGAGCGCGAGGCCGACGATGTTGCTGCTCTTGCCCTGGTCGGTGCCCATTCCGAGCGTGGTGTAGCGCTTGAGATGCTCGACCGACTCGTAACCCTCGCGCACCGCGAGCGCGATGTCGCTCACGGTGACGTCGTTCTGCGGATCGACGAAGCGCTTGGCGCTCTTGTTTCGCGCGGGCACGCTCCAGAGCGGGCGGAGTCGACCGGACGCGATGGACTCGGCTTGTGGTGCCGGAGGCGGTTCGCGGTCGCCAAAACCGGCCGTTTCGGCGGCGTCGAGGCCCGCCGCATGACCGTCCGCCAGCGCGTCGGCCAGGCTGAAACGCCCCTTCACGCCGCCCGCGGTCACGATCGACAGCGGCGAGCGATCGGGAACGAAGGTCGCGAGCGATTCATCGTAGCGCAAGGTTCCGCGCGCCTGTGAAAACAGATGCACGGCGGGATTCCAGCCGCCCGATACGCAGACCAGATCGCAATCGATGCGCGTGCGTCCTCCGCCGGATAGCGATTCGATATCCACGGCTGCGACACGCTTGCCGCCGTGGGCGACCACGATCGCCGATCCTGCCACGATCGCAAGTCCCCGATCGCGCGCCCGTATCACCAACGTGCCAGTGAGCTTATGGTCGGCACGCGCATCGACGATCGCGCCGATCGCGACTCCCGAGCCCGCGAGCGACAACGCCGCCGCATACGCGCTGTCGTTGTTGGTGAACACGACGGCACGGGTTCCGGGCTTCACGGCATGGCGTTCGACATAAGTACGCGCCGCGCCGGCGAGTAAGGTGCCGGGAAGATCGTTGTTGGCGTAGGCAATGCCTCGCTCATGCGCGCCGCTCGAGAGCACGATGGCGCGGGCGCGAACTTTCCAGATCCGTTGTCGTGGCGTATGCACAACCGACGCACCCAGATGGTCAGTGACCCGTTCGTGCAGGCCGACCAGGTTGCCGTCGTAATAGCCGAACGCGGTCGTGCGCGGAAGCAGCGTGACATCGCCGTTGCCTGACAGATCTCGAACGACGTCGTCGATCCACGTCGCGGACGGCTTGCCGTCGACCTTCGCGCTATCGCCACGCAGGCTGCCACCGAAGGCCGGGTTCTCATCGCAGACGATGACGCGGGCTCCGGCATGTGCGGCTGCGTAGGCTGCAGCCAATCCCGCCGGACCGCCGCCGATCACCAGCACGTCGCAGTGCGCGTATTGATGCTCATAGCGGTCGGGATCCGGTGCATCGGAAGAACGACCCATTCCCGCTGCGCGCCGGATAAGGTGCTCATAGCGCAGCCACCAGCGCGGCGTCGGCGGCCACATGAAGGTCTTGTAGTAGAAGCCTGCCGGCAGCAGGCGCGACAATGCGTCGTTGATCGCCCCGACATCGAAGCGAAGCGACGGCCAGCGGTTCTGACTGGCGGCGACCAGACCGTCGAACAACTCCTGCGTCGTGGCGCGTACATTGGGTTCGGTTCGCGCTCCGCGGTCGAGCTGGAGCAAGGCATTTGGCTCGTCACTGCCCGCGCAAAGGATGCCGCGCGGCCGGTGATACTTGAAGCTGCGGGCGACGAAATGCACGCCGTTGGCAAGGAGCGCGGAGGCCAGCGTGTCTCCGGCATAGCCTTCGTACGCGTTGCCGTCGAACTCGAATTGCAACGGCCGCGAGCGGTCGATGATGCCGCCGGTCGGGAGCCGAAAGGCTTGCGTCACGCGCTTGCCCCGGGTAAGGCTTCGTCCGCGCGCACGCTGGCGAGGATGTCATGCGTTCGCGTATCGCGGAGCACCTTGAACCACTGTCGGCATCCGGCGTTGTGGTGCCACAGCTCCTGGTGCGGCCCGTGCGGATTGTCGCGCAGGTAGACGAACTCGAACCATGTTTCCATCGGCGCGTCAGGCGACGGACGCTTCACCGTCGCATCGCCGCCGTAGGTGAATTCCAGCTGATTGCGCGGGCCGCACCAGGGGCAGGGGATCAACAGCATGTGTCGCTCATCCTAGTGCGCCCATGCGTAGGGACCCGCGCCTTTCTCGTCGATCATTCGGCCCTCGGCAAACCGCTCCAGCGTGAAAGCGGCGTTGAGCGGATGCGGCTCGTCGCGAGCGATGGTGTACGCGTGGAGCCACCCCGAGGCGGGTGTGGCCTTGAAGCCGCCATAGCACCAGCCTCCGCTCATGGTGAGTCCCTTCACCGGCAGCTTGGCGATGATCGGGCTGCCATCCATGGTCATGTCCATGATGCCGCCCCAGGTACGCATCAGCTTCAAGCGTCCGAAGCTCGGGAATAGCGCGAGGCATGCGGACACGACGAGCTCGACGGCCGGCAGATTGCCGCGTTGCGCATACGAGTTGTAGAAGTCCAGGTCGCCGCCCATCACCAGCTCGCCCTTGTCGGACTGGCTGATGTAGAAGTGCACCGCTCCCGACGTCACGACGGTATCGAGCACCGGCTTGACCGGCTCCGAAACCATCGCCTGCAGCACGTGCGATTCGATCGGCAGCCGCAAGCCCGCCATGGTGGCGACGTGGCCGGAATGACCCGCGACCGCGATGCCGAGCTTGGTCGTGGCGATAAACCCCTGCGTCGTCTCGACGCCCTGAATCGCACCCTTGTCGATGCGGATTCCGGTCACTTCGCATTGCTGGATGATGTCGACGCCGAGAGCGTCGGCCGCGCGCGCATAGCCCCATGCCACCGCGTCATGTCGCACCGTTCCCCCGCGCGGCTGGAGTAAGCCGCCATGAATCGGAAACCGTGCCTCGGGCGAGCAATCGAGATTGGGGATCCAGCGCGCGATTTCGTCGCGACTCAGGAACTTGGCGTCGATGCCGTTGAGCCGCATGGCATTGCCGCGGCGGATCGCGGCATCCATGTCGGCCGGAGAATGGACCAGGTTCAGCACGCCACGCGCGCTGTACATCACATTGAAGTTGAGCTCCTGCGACAGGCCTTCCCAGAGCTTGAGCGAGAATTCGTAGAAGTGCGCGTTGGGGTCGAGGTGGTAGTTCGAGCGGACGATCGTCGTATTGCG
>DATNNK010000442.1:0-3672 GCA_035601875.1 Casimicrobiaceae bacterium
GCCAGTTCGAAGCCTTCTCGCCGCATGTTTTCGAGCAGGATCGTAAGGTGAAGCTCGCCGCGCCCGAACACCACGAATACGTCGGTGTCGGTGGTGTCCTCGACCCGAAGGGCTACATTCGTCAAGAGCTCCTTGGCGAGCCGTTCGCGGAGGTTCCGGCTGGTGACGTACTTGCCTTCCCTGCCCGCCAGGGGCGAAGTGTTGACTTGGAATTGCATAGACAGCGTCGGCTCGTCGACGGAGATCGTCGGCAACGCCTCGGGCACATCGACCGCAGTGATTGTGGTGCCGATATTTAGGTCATCGACCCCGGTGACCAGAACGATGTCGCCAGCCGCGGCCGACTCGACCGGCACACGCTCCAGCCCGGAAAAACCAAGCACCTGGCCGATCCTGGCCCGCGTTCCGGCTTCGCTGCCGTGAAGAACCAACACTTCCTGCCCCGGCACCAGCCGACCGCGGCGGATGCGGCCGATACCGAGCCGACCGACATAACTGGAATAATCGAGCGCGCTGATCTGCAGCTGCAGTGGTCCGTCGGGATCGCCGCCCGGCGCCGGAATTCGCGACAAAATCGTCTCGAACAACGGCCGCATATCGGTGCCTTGGATCGTCGGATCGAGCGATGCATAGCCATGCAGCGCCGAGGCGTAGACGACGGGGAAGTCGAGCTGATCCTCGCTCGCCCCGAGCTTGTCGAAGAGCTCGAAGGTCTGGTTGACGACCCATTGCGAACGCGCGCCGGGGCGATCCACCTTGTTGACGACCACGATGGGTTTAAGTCCAAGCGCCAGCGCCTTGCGGGTGACAAAGCGGGTCTGGGGCATCGGCCCTTCGACCGCGTCGACCAGCAACAGGACTCCGTCGACCATCGACAGGACGCGCTCGACTTCGCCGCCGAAGTCGGCGTGTCCGGGCGTATCGACGATGTTGATATGGGTGTTGCCGTACTCGATGGCGCAGTTCTTGGCGACGATGGTGATGCCGCGCTCGCGCTCGAGATCGTTGCTGTCCATCACCCGCTCGGCGATGTGCTGATGTGCCGCGAACGTCCCCGCCTGCCCCAGCAGCTTGTCGACCAGCGTGGTCTTGCCGTGGTCGACGTGGGCGATGATGGCGATGTTGCGGAGTTGGCGGATGGCGCTCATGGTGCGTTGCAAGACCAAAACCAGTAATTGTACCAAACCCGTACCCTGGAATGCCGAAATAATTTGCAAAATCCGGTATTTAGGTCTATGATGCGAGGCACTCGGCGGCTGCTCCGGTCACCGCCGACACCCCCAAACGGGTAGCGTGCCGCGTATTTGCGCACGTCGCCCGCCCGTCGATCAATCAGCATGTCCGCAGCCTGGGCCGGAACCCGCAGTGTGTGCGAGTGGGCCGCGCCAGGAGCAAGCATACCGATGAGTAGTACCCCGAGTTTTGACGAGCTCGGCTTGCGGCCGGAGTTGCTCCGCGCCGTCGCCGATGCCGGCTACACCACACCCACGCCGATTCAGTCGCAGGCGATCCCGACCATACTGCAAGGCCTCGACGTCATGGGCGGCGCCCAGACCGGCACCGGCAAGACCGCCGGATTTGCGCTGCCGATTCTGCAAAAGCTGCTGCCGATGGCCAACACCAGCCCATCGCCGGCTCGCCATCCCGTTCGCGCCTTGATCCTCACGCCCACGCGCGAGCTGGCGATCCAGGTCGAGGAAGCTGTAAAAACCTACGGCAAATACACCGGCATTCGCTCGACCGTCGTCTATGGCGGGGTCGACATCCGACAGCAGCTGCCGATCGTCCGCGCCGGCATCGAGATCCTGGTGGCCACCCCCGGACGTCTGCTGGACCACATCGAGCAGAAATCTGTGAACTTGAGCCAGGTCGAGATTTTCGTTCTCGACGAGGCCGATCGAATGCTCGACATGGGTTTTATTCCGGACATCAAACGGATCATGGCGCTGCTTCCCGCCACGGCCAAGCGCCAGAACCTGCTCTTTTCGGCGACTTTCTCGAACGAGATCAAGAAGCTCGCCGATCAACTGCTCAATGCCCCGACGCTGATCGAGGTCGCGCTTCGCAATACGGCCGCCGAAACGGTGGCGCAGAGCGTCTATAAGCTTGCATCGGATCAAAAGCGCGCATTGCTCACGCACATCGTGACCTCGCGCAACCTGTGGCAGGTCCTCTGCTTCGTTCGCACCAAGCACGGTGCATCGCGCTTGGCGCGCCAGCTGGAGAAAGACGGCCTCAAGACCACCGCGATCCATGGCGACAAGAGCCAGGCCGCGCGACTGGAAGCGCTCGATGATTTCAAGGCCGCGAAAGTCCAGGTCATGGTCGCGACCGACGTCGCCGCACGTGGCCTCGACATCGATGACCTGCCCCTGGTCGTCAATTACGAGATGCCTTACGTTCCCGAGGACTACATCCATCGCATCGGTCGCACCGGCCGCGCTGGCGCGGCCGGGCAGGCAATTTCACTGTGCGCGCCCGATGAGGAGAAGCTGCTCTCGGAGATCGAGCGCATGCTGAAGCGAACGATCCCGGTGGCGACAGCCGAGGGGTTCATTGCCCATCGCGACGTCCAGTCCAGCCCGCGACCGTCCGCGCAGCGCCAGCCGCGTGAAGTGCGGGAAACCCGCGGCAGCAAGCGGCCGCCTCACGCCACAGCGCACGCGTCGCATGCCGACGCCTCACCGCGCCGCGAGCGCGCGGCCAACGCTGACGACCGCAATCCCGATCAAGCGCCTGTTTCGCGCGCCCCGAATCGCACCGGCGCTCCATCGGCACCGGTGTTAACGGGCACGGTGGGACGGCCGTCGCTGCATCGCAAGCATCCGATCCCCGCGCTGTTGATGAAGCGCTCCGTGCGCGAGCCGGAAAAGGTCTGACGTTTCGCACTGCCGGACCTCGAAGGCGGCACGCGTCGGCTTTAGTTTTCACGCTCGGTTTTCAGGCTCAGTTTCCAGCCCCGGCCTTAAGGCCCGGCTTCCACCTCTTTGCCGCGCCCGAGCCGCGCGGCGATGCGCAGGCCGGGCAGCGCTCTCGCGAACACCAGCAGTCCTGCAAGACACACGCAGGCGTTGAGCGTGAATGCAGTGGCTTCGCCGGCATAGCGCGCCACCGCGCCCGCCGCAAGATTGCCGAATGGCAGCATGCCCAGAAACGCCATCGTGTACAGGCTCATGACGCGGCCGCGCTTGTCGTCGTCGACCAGTGTCTGCACCAGGGTCTGAATCGAGGCCTGGGCCGCGATCAACCCGGCCCCCAGCACGACGAGCAGGGGCAGCGCCAGTGCAAAGCGTGTCGAATGGGCAAACGCGAGCATGGCGAGTGACGCGATCGCTCCCGCAACGAGGATGGCGCGGTCCAGCCCGCGTGTGGTGTGCCGGCTGGCCAGGTAAAGCGCTGAGAGCAGCGCCCCGCTGCCGGCTGCGGACAGGAGCACTCCAAGTGTGTGTGCGTCTCCGCCAAACACATCCTTGGCAAAGACCGGCATGAGCGTCGAATAGGTCCCGATCGTGCCGCTGATCAATGCGATGAGCAGCAAGGCAGCCCGAATCGGGCGAAAACCGAGTGCCGACTTCGCACCTTCCCGCCAGCTCGCCAGCCATCCTGCGGGAGGCGCCGGCGTACGCGCGACGGGCCAGCGCATCTTGGCCAGCGCGTAGAGCACCGCGCCGA
>DATNNK010000443.1:0-2300 GCA_035601875.1 Casimicrobiaceae bacterium
CGACCGAACTTCGGAACCAGGCCATACAGCGCCGCAGTGTAGATGCCGTACGCCTCCTCGACCGACACCGTGTTCTCCGGCGTGAGCGCGACAATAAGGGTGCCCGCGAACAGGTGATCGACGTTTGCCGAGATCGCGAGCTCGGATTCCGACAACGAAAAGCCACGGCGCCCGGGGCCGATATCGCCGCCTGGCGCAAAGCCGCCGATCGCGAACTTCGAAGGGTCCTGCGACAGGTTGGCGTACCTTCCCTGCAGCACCGCCGAAATCGCGGGATTGAACGCTGCGATACCGGAGGCGGATGATGTTGCCGGTAATGCGGCAGCGACCGGAGGCGCCGGAGCGGCTGCGGCCGGCGCGCTTTTCGCGGTCTCGGCATCTTTCAGCTTCTGCTCGAGCGCCTGAATCCGCGCTTCGTAGCTTTCCTTCAGTTGCCTGATTTGCTCGCGGATCTCCGCGAGGTCTGCATCACTTGCCGCCCACGCCGGGAACGACATCGCCAGCGCCAAAGCGCCGTGCATCCAAATGAATTTGGACATGTAACACTCCTCTAGCCATGATGGACCTATGCCGTACGCGACGGCACACCCAAACGGACTAGAGGAGCGTCGGCGGGGCGCGGCTGGAGTAGTAGGCGGGCGCCGCGACCGCGAGCGACGAGAACCGGATTCCAACGCGGCCCGAATCGACAATCGGCGGTGGCAGCGATGCAACGCTACCCGCCACTGCGTGCGAACCGCCCGCGAGTAACGCACACTCGATGCACGCTGAATTGCTTGCCGATTTTTGCAGGCCCTGCTCATGCGACCGGTGCAGTTGGTCGCCGAGGTGCTGCACCTCGTGCCTCTGTCCCTCGAGCTGCATGCCAAAGAGCAGCAGCGAAAAAAGAACGGTGAGGACGGTGCGTTGCATGAGAGGCGGTCGGGTGCTTTGGGACAAGATCGATCAGTTTAACGCAAAACCGCCGTGCGAACGAAGCGCGGCGGCGGAGACAGCGTGCCTCTTGATTTGACTTCGATTACTTGAGAGCAGCACTTCGGCCGCAGCGGCGACTCGCAACGCGACCTACATCGCGCCCGACGCGAAAGTAGGAGCAAGCACATCGAGTGCGTCCAGCTTCGCCGACGGCTCCTTGATCGTGATTCGCCACAGCGTGCGCGGATCGTTCGGGTCGGTCAGCGTCGCGGAGTGTAGCAGCGACGCGTTGTCCCATATGACGATGTCGCCGACGCGGTAGCCATAGCTAAGGACGTATTTCGGCTGCGTCGCGTGCGCCGCCAGCTCGTCGAGGAGGGCGACCGCTTCATCCTCCGGCATGCCGACGATGCCGTAAGAGCTGCCCGACACCGCATAGAGCGCTTTGCGACCCGTGACCGGATGGGCGCGCACGAGGGGGTGGGTGATCAGCGGCATCTTGGCTTTTTGCTCCGGCGTCAACGGCGACGCCGCGATGCGGCTCGCGTCGTTCACCTCCTTGCGATTGCCGTAGTGGTGGATCGCGACGAGCGATGCGATCTCTTGTTTCATGGCGTCACTCAAGCCGTCGTACGCCGCGTATTGATTGGCAAAGAGCGTGTTGCCGCCGGATTTCGGAACCTCGATCGAATAGAGCATGGTCGCGCGGGCCGGAACCTGGAGGTACGAATAGTCGGTGTGGAAATACGTCCCGGCGTCGGCCAGTCCGACCGGCTGACCGTCCTTCTTCCGGTTGGACAGAATAAGGATGTTGGGGTCGGCCGGATGGTGAAACTGGTCGATCACGTGGGGCTCGGGTGGCCCGAAGCGGCGCGCAAAGGCGACGTACTGCGCGGGCGCCAGCGACTGAGCGCGAAGCACTAGTACCTGGCCCTGGAAGAAAGTGCGCTCGATCTCGTCGAATGCCGCGTTCGACAGCGGCTTGGACGTATCGACGTCCAAGGTCTCGAGCCCGAAACCGGGCGACAGCGGCTTCGTTTGCAACTTGATTCCCCTCCTATTTAACGAACTGCGGCATCAGTGTGCGTGGCAGCCAGAACATCAGAGGAGGAAACAATATCACGATCAGCAGCACCAGCAGCATCGGTAATGCTTGCGCTGGAAATTGTCCTCTATCTCTGGTTTAAGAGGATCAACTGGTTGTGACTAGCAAGGCGACCCGATGCGGCGGTTGCACGGCGAAGAGTCGATGCGTTAGGTCGTGGCATTGGCGGGGAAGCTGAACTGTACGCGCTTACGTAAGTTCACCCTGCCGTGGCCGGCGCATCCGGCCACGCTGCAAGAAGTTCCCTTACAATCCTCGGATCGGTGGATGTCTTGAGCTT
>DATNNK010000444.1:0-6066 GCA_035601875.1 Casimicrobiaceae bacterium
CACGACGCCGGCCGAGCTTCGCAACGCGATGGAAGAAGCGATCCGCTCGCGCAAGCCTACGCTGATCAACGCGGTCATCGACGAAAAGGCGGGCACCGAAAGCGGCCGCATCACCAGTCTCAATCCCGCCGCGAAGAAGAAACCGTGACGGCCATCTGAGTCGGAGTAACGCTTTCGCAGGTACGACGAACCGAAGCGTTATCCCCGCGAAAAGGACCCAGTGTCGTTTTTTTGACTCATTGGAACTGACAGGAAAATTGATGGACAAGGCACTCTCAGGCGTTCGCATTCTGGACATGACGCATGTCCAGGCAGGTCCTACCGCTTCGCAGCTCATGGCGTGGCTCGGCGCGGACGTCATCAAGTTCGAGCCGCCGACGGGCGACGTCACGCGCGGCCAGTTGCGCGACGTGCTCAACGCCGACAGCCTCTACTTCACCATGCTCAACTGCAACAAGCGCTCGATCACGGTGAACATGAAAAATCCGGTCGGCAAGGAAGTGTTCATCGCGCTGCTCAAGAAATGCGACGTCGTGATGGAGAATTTCGGTCCCGGCGTGCTTGATCGGCTCGGGTTTTCCTGGAAGAAGATCCACGACATCAATCCCGCGATCATCCTCGCGTCGATCAAGGGCTTCGGCAGCTCGGGTCCCTACGCCGACTTCAAGGCCTATGAAAACGTTGCGCAGGCGATGGGCGGAGCGATGGCGACGACTGGGTTCATGGATGGCCCGCCGCTGGTCACGGGCGCGCAGATCGGCGACTCCGGCACCGGCCTGCACTTTGTTATCGGAATCCTGGCAGCGCTTCACCAGCGTCAACGCACGGGCAAGGGTCAGTTCGTCGAGGTCGCGATGATGGACAGCGTCATGAACCTCTGCCGTGTCAAGTTTCGTGACCATCAGCGTCTTTCGCGCGGATCCCTCGCGGAATACTCGATGCCTACCGACGGCTTGAAAGACACGCCGCGTTCCGGCAACGATTCCGGTGGCGGGCAACTCGGCAACGCGATCAAGTGCAAGCCGGGCGGGCCCAACGACTACCTTTATGTGGTCGTACAGGAAGCCGTGTGGGACGCGCTTGCACGGCGCGTCGGGGGCGAAGCGCTTGCGGCTGACCCCCGCTTCGCGACGATTCAGCTACGGCGAAAGAATCAGAAGGAGATGTGGCGGCTGCTGACAGAGTTTGCGTCGAATCACGCCAAATGGGAGTTGATGAAGATCCTGAACGAGATCGACGTGCCTTGTGGGCCCATCCTGGGGACCGAGGATCTCATGAACGACGAACACGCCAGGCTTCGCGAGATGGTCGTCGAGCTCGATCACCCGCAACGTGGCAAATGGTTCAACGTCGGCATGCCGATCAAGCTTTCGGACTCTCCCGTGGAGATCGAACGGTCGCCGCTACTCGGCGAGCATACCGAGGAAATTCTGCGCGAAGTCCTGGGTTACAGCGACGCCGAAACGTTGACGCTCAAGGAGGCAGGAGCGTTCAGCAAGGAGCCGCCCAAGGTCAAGGAATACCATGCGTTGCGCGAGGCGGGCTGAGTATGAGGTCGCTTGACATCGAAACGACGGCGCTTCGCAAGTCGCCGCCCTATTCGCACCGATCGAGCATTGCCAGAGACCATTCATGAACGTTCACGAGTATCAGGGCAAGGAAATCCTGCGCAAGTACGGCGTGGCGACGCCACGAGGCGTTGCGTGCTTTTCGGTGGCCGAGGCGGAAGACGCGTCGCGCAAGCTCGGTGGCAAAGTGTGGGTTGTCAAGGCGCAGATCCATGCCGGCGGTCGCGGCAAGGGCGGCGGCGTCAAGCTCGCGAGATCGATCGAGGAAGTACGCGAGCATGCTTCCAGGATTCTTGGCATGACCCTGGTGACTCATCAGACCGGCCCTGAAGGCCGGCTCGTGAAGCGCTTGCTGGTCGAGGAAGGCGCCGACATTCGCAAGGAGCTTTACGTCGGCATGGTGGTCGACCGTGCCACGCAGCGCGTCACGCTCATGGCGAGCTCGGAAGGCGGCATGGACATCGAAGAGGTTGCGGCCTCGACGCCGGACAAGATCTACAAGGTCGCCATCGATCCCACGGCCGGTCTTACCGATGCGCAGTCGGACGACGTCGCTCGCAAGATCGGTGTGCCTGAGCCCTCGGTCCCGGAGGCGCGCAAGTTCATGCAGGGTTTGTATCGCGCCTTCGACGAGTGCGATGCGTCACTGGCGGAAATCAACCCCCTCATTCTCACCGGCGACGGCAAGGTGCTTGCCCTCGACGCCAAGCTCAATTTCGATTCGAACGCGCTGTTCCGCCATCCGGATATCGTCGCCATGCGCGACCTCGACGAGGAGGATCCCGCCGAAGTCGAAGCTTCCAAGTTCGATCTTTCGTACATCTCGCTCGATGGCAACATCGGCTGTCTCGTTAATGGCGCGGGGCTCGCGATGGCGACCATGGACACCATCAAGCTCTACGGCGCCGAGCCGGCGAACTTCCTCGATGTGGGAGGTGGGGCCACCACCGAAAAGGTGACCGAGGCATTCAAGCTGATGCTTAAGAATCCTGCCGTCAAAGGCATTCTGGTCAATATTTTCGGCGGGATCATGCGCTGCGACACCATCGCCGAAGGTGTGATCGCCGCGGCAAGGGAAGTCAAGCTGAGCGTCCCCCTGGTCGTGCGCATGAAAGGCACCAACGAAGATCTTGGCAAGCAAATGCTTAAGGCGTCGGGGCTGCCGATCATTTCCGCGGACAACATGGGCGACGCGGCGCAGAAGATTGTCGCCGCGATCGCCGGCAAATAAGGAAACAAGGTCCATGAGCATCCTCATCGGCAAGGACACCAAGGTCATGACCCAGGGCATCACGGGCAAGACCGGAGCCTTCCACACGCGTATGTGCCGCGACTACGCCAACGGCCCGAACTGCTTTGTTGCGGGCGTCAATCCCAACAAGGCCGGTGAGTCCTTCGAGGGCATCCCTATCTACGGCACCGTGAAGGAAGCCAAGCAACAAACCGGCGCGACCGTCTCCGTCATCTACGTGCCCCCGCCCTTCGCCGCTGCCGCCATCGACGAGGCGGTCGACGCCGAGCTCGATCTCGTCATCTGCATCACCGAAGGTGTCCCGGTGCGCGACATGATCCGCACGCGCGACCGCATGCAGGGCAAAAAGACCATCCTCATCGGTCCCAACTGTCCAGGAGTCATCACGCCCGACGAGATCAAGATCGGCATCATGCCCGGCCAAATCCACAAAAAGGGCCGCATTGGCGTCGTGTCGCGCTCGGGGACATTGACCTACGAGGCGGTCGGTCAATTAATGGAGCGCGGGCTGGGCCAGTCGACCTGTGTCGGCATCGGTGGCGATCCGGTCAACGGATTGAAGCATATCGATGTCATGAAGATGTTCAACGACGACCCCGACACCGATGCGGTGATCATGGTCGGCGAGATCGGTGGCGACGCCGAGGAGACATGCGCGCGGTGGATCAAAGCCCACATGCAAAAGCCGGTGGTCGGCTTTATTGCCGGCCTCACGGCGCCGCCCGGCAAGCGCATGGGCCACGCGGGCGCAATCATCTCGGGAGGCAAGGGGACTGCGCAGGAGAAACTGGCCGTCATGGAAGAGTGCGGAATCAAGGTCACCCGCAATCCGGCGGAAATGGGAAAGCTGCTCCAGGCCGTTATCTAGCGGCCCTGCACCTCACCGACAGAAACCCAATGAGCGCTTCCTATTTTCCGACCGCAACGGTCATCCCTATCGCAGAAGTGGGCCGCGCCAGACGCAAGGTCCGCTCTACGCCCAAGGGACGCGCCGTCGACGCGAAGGCGCTTCACGAAGTGCAGGCATTGCTCGGCGACTCGCCACGGCGCCGCGACCTGCTGATCGAATTCCTGCACCGCATTCAGGACACTTTCGGACACATCACCGCGGCGCATATCGTCGCCCTGGCGCAGGAGATGAAGCTCGCGATGACCGAGGTTTACGAGGTCGCCACCTTCTATCACCACTTCGACGTCGTGAAAGAGGGCGAGACCGCGCCGCCGGCACTGACGGTGCGCGTATGCGAGACGCTCTCGTGTGCCATGGCAGGGAGCGGCGAGTTGCTTCGCGATCTGCAGCAAAGACTCGGGTCCCGCGTACGCGTCGTTCCCGCGCCTTGCATCGGCCGCTGCGATGGCGCGCCTGCTGTGACCGTGGGCCGCCACGCCATCGACCGCGCCACCGTCGAAGCCATCGAGACCGCAGTCAAGTTCAATACGGTGCAGGCGGCCGTCGCGGATTACGTCGCCTATGCCCATTACCGGAAAGCAAACGGTTATCGCTTGCTTGCGGACTGCGTCGAGGGCAGGCGCAGCGCCGACGAGGTGATCGCGACGCTGGAGAGCTCATCGCTGCGGGGCTTGGGTGGCGCCGGCTTCCCCGCGGGACGAAAATGGAAGATTGTCCGCGCGGAGCCCGCGCCGCGGCTCATGGCGGTCAACATCGATGAAGGGGAACCCGGAACGTTCAAGGACCGTGTTTACCTGGAGCGCGACCCGCATCGTTTTCTGGAGGGCATGCTGATCGCGGCGTGGGCGGTCGGCATCGATGCGATCTACGTCTATCTCCGCGACGAGTACGCGGGCTGCCGCGAGATTCTCGCCCGCGAGCTTGCCGCGCTGGCCGCGGATCCGCCTTGCCCGCTGCCGACCATCGAGCTGCGCCGTGGCGCCGGAGCGTACATCTGCGGCGAGGAGTCGGCGATGATCGAATCGATCGAGGGCAAGCGCGGGATGCCTCGCTTGCGCCCGCCGTACGTGGCGCAGGTGGGGTTGTTCGGACGCCCGACGCTCGAGCACAATATGGAGACGCTGTACTGGGTGCGCGACATCCTTGAAAAGCGTGCCGAGTGGTTCTCGGGTCACGGTCGCCGAGGGCGCAAGGGCTTGCGCTCGTTTTCGGTTTCGGGCCGCGTGAACAAGCCCGGTGTCCACCTCGCGCCGGCCGGTATTACCGTGCGTGAGCTAATCGACGAATACGCGGGCGGCATGTTGCCGGGGCATGAGCTGTACGCGTACCTGCCGGGCGGCGCCTCGGGCGGGATCCTTCCCGCTTCGCTCGCCGACATTGCGCTCGACTTCGATACCTTGCAGCCCTACGATTGCTTCATCGGCTCCGCGGCGGTGATCGTTCTCTCGCAGCACGACCGCGCGCGCGACGCCGCGCTCAACATGATGCAGTTTTTCTCCGACGAATCCTGCGGCCAATGCACACCCTGCAGAGTCGGGACGGAAAAGGCGGTGGGTTTGCTGCGGCAGCCGACCTGGGACACCGCGCTGCTGGAACAGTTATCGCAAACCATGGCCGACGCTTCGATCTGCGGCCTCGGCCAGGCTGCGCCCAATCCGATCCGGTGCGTGGTGAAGCATTTTCCTCATGAGATCGCTCATGGGCCGGACGCAAGTACCGGTTCGACGAGTCCAGGGAGATAGCCCCAATGGACCCGCAAAAGGAGATCGAGGAAGGCAAGGGCGCCGCTTACGACATGGAGCGAAGGCTTCTCGCGCTCAAGAATGCCTATGCGGAAAACGTCGATCAAAAGCGCGACGGGCTCCATGCATATGGCGGCGGAATCGCGTCCGCGCTCAGCGGGCGCAAGAAAATCGCAGTGTCCGCGGAAGATCGTTACCACATGATTGCCATCGAGGCCTACTACCGCGCCAAGCGCCAAAACTTCGACCCTCGATATGTCGTGCAGCAATGGATCGAGGCACAAGCCGAGGTCGATCGCATGCTTGCGGGAAACGAGTCGCAAGAGACCAAGCCTCATCACGACGCCACCTTGCACGGCCATGAGTGAAGGAGACCCTTTGGTGACCGCCTTGCTTGAACGCGAGCCGACGCTCGTCGAGTTCAGCCTCAACGGGCAAGCGGTCAGTGCGCGGTCGGACGAGACCATCATCCAGGCCGCAAAGCGCCATGGCGTGGATATCCCGCACCTTTGCTACCAGGAAGGCATGCGCCCGGACGGCAACTGCCGTGCGTGCATGGTGGAGGTCAAGGGCGAGCGGGTGCTAGCACCTTCC
>DATNNK010000445.1:0-5113 GCA_035601875.1 Casimicrobiaceae bacterium
CGGCGGGTTCGGTCGCCTTCGCGCTCGACGAGGTCCTGCGCGCGACCCCGGCGTGTCGCTGGACGCTCAATCACACGCTTCGCTGCGACGATCCACTCGAGCTCTTCCCGACACACATGACTTCGGCGGGTGTCTGAGGAATGAGGGAACTGAGGCCACTGAGGCAGCGACAATGAAGACGCAGAAACTATCGGCGCTGGCGAAGACTATCCGCAGCAAGAACGCGGGGGTGAATCTCATCACCTTCGACATCATCTTCGCCGAGCGCGCCACCTACGAGCGGGTAAAACGGGCAGGCGTACTCACGCGCGAGACGGTGTGCAAGCTCTACCGCATCCCGGACCAACGCATCTCCGACTTCGTCGAGTTCGACCCCGGGAACGCGATCAAATTCACGCTCTACCGATTACGGCCGAGCGGTAGCCCCGGCGATCCGGACATCTTCGGCGCGCAGCAGTACGCTCCGCTGCTGGATGTCGAGGTGCCGGAGTGAATGTCGGTGCGAAATCGCTCTCCCGCGACCGCTGATCTGTTCGCGCTCAGGTAAAAGGAAACGCGCCGGCCGCAGGTGTGCATTGCGTTCGTGGCCAGGGACGATCTGCAAGCGCGGCTGTAGATCATGGAAGCGATGCCAGCCTGGAGACCGCCGCGACATCGCCGCCCTTGTGCGCCCTTGTAAATATCCGTCCCCGTATAATCGCCTGGGTCGAGAGACAGGACAACATACATTCGGAGGACGAACATGCATACGCTTTCGCGGCTCGGTCGCATTGCCTTGCTGGCGATCGCCTGGGCCACGCCAACGGCATGGGCGCAGCACTACCCCGATCACCCGATCAAGCTGATCGTGCCCGTTCCACCGGGCGGCGGAGTCGACATCTTGGCGCGCGCCATCGGCCAGAAAATGTCGGTGAGCATGGGCGTGCCGATCGTGGTCGACAATCGCGCCGGTGCGAGCGCGGCAATCGGTACCGAGGTGTTGGCCAAGTCACGGCCCGATGGCTACACCATCATGATGGGCTACTCCGCGCACGCGACCAATCCCATCTTCAATCCCGGGCTGCCTTACGACACGAAGAGAGATTTCGCGGCGATCGCGCACGTGGGCTACATTCCGCTGATCCTGGTCGTGCCCGCGTCCTCGCCCGCGAGCTCGGTGAAGGAACTGATCGCGCTTGCCAAGGCCAAGCCGGGAGAGCTGCAGTTCGCCTCCGGCGGCGCCGGCGCGGGCGCGCATTTGTCCGGCGAGCTGCTCAAGATCACGGCCGGCGTCGATATCATTCACGTGCCGTACAAAGGCAATGCGCCGGCACTCAACGATCTGCTCGGTGGCCATGTCTCGATGATGTTCGATACCATCAACACCGCCCTGCCGCACGTCAAGGCGGGGACGCTCAAGGCGCTTGCCGTGACCAGCAACAAGCGATCGCAGCTGGCACCCGATGTTCCCACCATGACCGAAGCGGGCCTGCCCGGCTTCGAGATCAGCGCCTGGTACGTGGTGTTCGCGCCGGCCAACACGCCGAAGGACATCATGCAAAGGCTCAACGCCGAAGTGAACAAAGCGGTCAAGGACCCGGAGCTGCGCGCGACCTTGGGAGCTCAAGGTGTCGAGCTCACCGGTGGCACCGCCGAGGAAGCCGACGCGTTCGTCAACGGCGAGATCGCACGCTGGGCCAGGATCATCAAGACGACGGGGATGAAGGGCAACTGAGCGGAAGCGATGCAGAGGCATCGGCATCGTCCGCCATCCATCCACCGCGTTTGCGCATGAAGCTTTTCGACCTGCATTCGCATTGGGGCACGCGCAAGGCTTATGTGCTGCGCACCGAGGCCGAGCTGGCGCAGCAACGACGAACCTGGAATTCGGACCCGAAGTACGTCACCGAGCAGGAGATGGCCGACTACCTGCGAAGCGAAGGCGTGCGCGCGATCCTCGATCTTGGCTTCACCAAGAACATGAGCGTCGAGGAGGCGCTGCCCTATCACGACTACGCACTCGGCGTGCAACGCGACCATCCGGACGCGATTTTCGGGCTCTGGTTGCAGATCGATCCGCGCAGCGGCAACGAAGGCGCAGCGGAGTTCCGGCGCTGCATGGAGGCGAGCGAGGGCTTTGTCGGCGTTTGTATCTCGGCACCGGGCATGGGCTACCCGGCCAGCGACCCGATTTACGACCCTTTTTACGAGGCCTCCCTCGAGGCCGATCGACCCGTGCTGGTCCTCGTGGGATTCACCGGCAGCGGCGCGGGATTGCCCGGCGGCAAGGGCGTAAGGCTCGATCTATGTCATCCGCGCTACATCGACGAGCTGGCGATTCGCTATCCCGAGCTCAAGATCATCGCCGGCCGCAATCCGTGGCCGTGGCCCGAGGATATGCTAGCGGTCATGCTGCACAAGCCGAACGTCTGGATCGAGTTTCACGGTTGGTCGCCCAAGTATTTGTCGGACTCGTGGAAGCGTGACGTCGCGCGGCGACTCAAGCACCGCGTCATGTTCGGCGCGGACTATCCGCTGTTCACCTACGAGCGCCTCGTCGCCGACTGGCGCAGCCTCGACTACGGCGAGGACATCCTGCGCAAGCTCTTTGTCGAGAACGCGACCGCGCTGTTCCCGCAGCTCGCGCGGCAAGCGTAGCCGCAATGGATCTGGGACTCCGTGGCAAGGTCGCGATCGTCGGCGGGGCGAGCCAGGGCATCGGATTCGCCATCGCGCGCCTGCTTGCTGCCGAGGGTGCGGACGTGGCCATGGTGGCACGAAAAGCCGACCCTCTGGCGCAATCGGTTGCACAGGTCGCGCGACAAAACGGCGGACGCGCTTTTGCCGTGCCTGCCGACATTCGCTCCGCGGCCGATTGCGAGCGCATCGTCGCCAGTGCCAGCGAGCACTTCGGGCGCCTGGACATCCTGATCAACAATGACGGCGCGCCGCCCCTGGGCTTGCTCGCCGAGTTCGACGATGCGGCATGGCAGCGTGCCATCGAGCAGAACCTGATGAGCGTGGTACGCCTGTCGCGCCATGCGCTGCCGCATCTGCGCGCTGCCGGGGCGGGGCGCATCATCAACATCGCCGCACTCTCAGTGCTGCAGCCTATGCCGAAGTTCGGCTTGTCGGTCGCGACCTGGGCGGGCGTCATCGGCTACGCGAAGACGCTTTCGCTCGAGCTCGCGGCCGAGAAGATCACGGTGAATACCGTCTGTCCCGGACGCATTGCTACGGGCCGGCTGGAAAAAGTCTTCGGTTCGGGCGCCGGCGCACCCGCGCTCGACGACCAGGCCCTGGCCGAGATGAGCAAGTCGATCCCCCTCGGCCGTCTCGGTACTCCGGATGAGATCGCCGGCCTTGTCGCGTTTCTGGTTTCGCCCTGGGGGGCGTACATCACCGGAGCGACTTTCCATGTCGACGGTGGGCGCGGCGCAAGCCTGACCTGAAGCGGATGAACCACCAGCACGACAGTACCTGGTATTGGCGCTCGCTCGATTTCGATGCGCTCACGCGGGACTTCCCTCCTCCACCGGATTACTTCGACAAGGTCTTTCGCATTTCCCGCGACGAGCTGCGCGAGCGTCAGGAGACGCGCTTCCTGGCGACGGTCAAGCGCGGGTGGGAGATTCCTTTTTTCCAACGGCACTGGGGCAGCGTCGGTCTCGAGCCAGGCGATATCCGTGGGTTGGACGATCTGACCAAGCTTCCACCTTACACCGTGAAAGAGTTGCGCGAGAGCATCGAGCGCAACCCACCCTTCGGCGACTTCATGGGCATCTCCCCCGCCGATGGCGCCCGCATGCCGCTGGTGCTGCAGACGAGCGGCGGCACGACCGGACTGCCGCGGCCGATGCTTTACGCGCCGCAGGATCGCGAGGTCATGGCGATCCTCGGCGGGCGACGCTTCGCCTTGCAGGGCGTGCGGCCGGGCGACATGGTGATGGTCACCTACTCGCTGGGCCTCGGCAACGGCGCGATCGCGCCGCGCGAAGCCTTGTGGCGCTACACCGGCGCGGTGCCCGTCATGACCGGCAGTGGTGCGACGACGCCGACGCGTCGCCAGATCGAGATCGCCAAGGCCTGGGGCGTGAATGTCATCCTCGGCTTTCCATCGTATCTGCGGCACCTCGCCATCGTGGCGAAGGAGGAGCTCGGCATCGACCCCCATAGCCTCGGCATCCGCTCGCTTGGTTCGCATCTAGGACAGGAAGATCGCATTCATCTCGAAGAACTGTGGAACGCGCCTTGTCACGATGCGTACGGCACCCACGAAAGCGGCATGATGGCGGCCGAGTGCAGCGAGCGCGCAGGCATGCACATTCAGGAAGACGCGGTCATTCTGGAAATCGCCCATCCGGAAACCGGAGCGGTGCTGCCCGAGGGTGAGAAAGGCAGCGTCTACATCACCACCTTGTACCGTTGGGGCGCGCCGCAGATCCGTTTCAACATCAACGATATCTCGCGCATCGTTCCCGAGCCCTGCCGGTGCGGCGGCACGCTCAAGAAGCTCGATCGCATCTTCGGCCGCAATGACACCATGGTGAAGCTGCGCGGCGTGAATGTCTTCCCCGAGGCGATCGGCGGCGTCGTTGCCACCGAGCGCCGCAGCAACGGCGAATATGTCTGCATCGTCGAGCGCGTGGGCGTCGAGCAGCGCGAGGAGATGACGGTGCTGGTCGAGGTCGTGCACGCCTCGGTCGACCGCGCGCAACTGCAAATGGATCTGGAGCGGCGCTTCAAGGAAGTAGTCGGCGTGCGACTCATCGTCGAAGTCGTCGAGCGGGGCAAGACCGACGAGTATACGGGCACTTCCAAGACATCCAAAATCAAGCGCCTGCTCGATCGACGCGCTAGCGGATGAGGGCGCGCGCGTGGACCATTGCATGCTCTTCAGGTGCACAGAACGCTGCGGTAGGCAAGAAATAACCAGTCGAGGATATTCACGATGGAGCTCGAAAACCTGAAACTTGAGGTCGCCGACCTCGTGGCGACGGTGACGTTGGACCGGCCGCCCGTCAACGCATTGGGGCGCGTGATTCGCAAGGAAATGATCCGTGTGTTCGATGCGCTGCACGATCGCGAGGATGTGCGCGCCGTCGTGCTTACCGGCAGCGGAACCATATTCTGT
>DATNNK010000446.1:0-2015 GCA_035601875.1 Casimicrobiaceae bacterium
TGAGGTCGAGCGCGTACATCGCGACGGGCGATCCCGAGAGCCGCTGGATCGTCGCGCCGTGCTCCTCGTTCACGTGCCAGAGCGCGTGCCGGACGACCTCGTAGGTGATCGGGTCGATGCTTTTGACATGCTTGCTCTGCAGCTTGAGCTTGCGGGAGATCGACAGCTTCTTCGGCGGCACGTAGCCCATTTTCCTGCCGTCGAAGGCGCTGCCTTTCATTTCGCTTATTTTGGGCATCGCGGTCCTTCCGTTTCTCATTTTCCAAAACTAATTTCAAAATTGCCGAACGCGTCGACCTTGAGTGAACGGCGCGGATGCACCACGACGGTGGTATCGGTGGTCTCGATCACCGCGGGACCGACGACGCGGTTGCCCGGCACGAGAAGAGCGCCGTCGTAGATCGGGCTTCTCGCCGCTCTCTTCAAATCGGCCCAATAGATATCCCGCTTGCCGAGTCCCGCTTTGGCGCTGATCCTGGGGCTGAGTCTCCTGGCCGGCGAGAGCTTGGGACGCGGCGTTGCCGCGGTCGCGCGCAGGCGCAGCGTGACGATTTCCAATCGCGCTTGGCCGTAGGAAGAGCCGCGTCCGTAGAGCTGCTCGTAGCGAGTGTAGAAACGACGCAGCAAGGCTTCCACGAGCGCGCTCTTCAAGCGCTTCTCCGGCAGCATGACCTCGACCTCGTTTATCTGGCCCCGGTGCCGCATGTCGAGCGAGAACTGGAAACGCCGGCGCGGCTTCGCAATACCGTCGCGGTCCATCCGATCGTTCGCCTTCTTTTGCAGCGTGTCGAGCGCACCATTGACGCGAGTGGCATCGAACGGACTCGGCTGGATATCGACCTGCTCGTAGACGTGCAGGATGTCGGCCGAAGCGGCGCCGAACGCGCACCATGCGGAGGCGATCTGCTTTTGGGGGATGACCACCTTCTGCACGCCGAGCTCGTAGGCAAACACGCCCGCGTGCGCAGGGCCTGCACCGCCGAACGCGAACAGCACGAAGTCCCTCGGATCGAGCCCCTTCTCGACGGTCATCTTGCGGATGATGTCGGCCATCTTGAACTCCGCAATCCTGGCGATGCCGCTTGCCGCTTCCATCAGCGAGAGCTTGAGTGGGTCGGCGATGCGCCGCACCGCTTCGACGGCCTTCTTTCGGTCGAGCTTGATGCGTCCGCCCAGGAAATTGTCCGGGTTGATCGTGCCGAGTACGACGTCGGCGTCAGTCACCGTCGGCGCGGTGCCTCCCTTGCCATAGCACACCGGTCCCGGATCGGCACCCGCCGACTCCGGGCCCACGCTCAAGGTTCGGGAAACCTTGTCGACGCGCGCCAGCGAGCCGCCGCCGGAGCCGATCGCCTGGATGTCGACCCTGGGCAGGAAGTATTCGTACTGCGCCACGTTGGAGACGAACGAATACGCCGGCTGGCCGCCGGAAATGATGCCGACATCGAACGAGGTCCCGCCCATGTCGGTGGTGATTATGTTCGAGCAGTCCATCAGCCGGCTTAAGTACAGCGAACCGGTGACGCCCGATACGGGGCCGGAGTCGAGCGTCAGCAGCGGCGATTCCATCGCCTTGTCCACCGAGATCGAGCCGCCCGCGCACTGCGTAATCTGCAGCGGCTGCGCGTACCCCGACGCCTTGAGCTGCCGATCGAGGTCGCCGAGGTACTTGGCCATCACCGGCCCGATGTACGCATTCAGCGCGGTCGCGGTCATGCGCTCGTATTCGCCCCACTTCGGCGCGATGTCGACCGAGCAGGACACGAACACGTGGGGTGCCAGGTCGCGGATCATCTCCTTCACGCGCAGTTCGTGCCGCGGCTGCTTGAACGACCAGAGGAAGCAGACCGCGATCGCCTCGACCTCCTGCGCGACGAGGCGGTTGATTGCGTCGACGGCATTCGCTTCGTTCAGCGGCACGACCACGTCCCCGAAGCAGTCGACGCGCTCCGACACGCCTTCGATCAGGCGCTTCGGCACGATCGGCACCGGCTTCTGGCTCTCGGGGAAGTGCA
>DATNNK010000447.1:0-5756 GCA_035601875.1 Casimicrobiaceae bacterium
TGCACGCGGCCGAACATGGCTACCTCGAGTGTTACGTGCCGTATATCGTCAATCGCGCGCCGCTGCTGGGCACCGGCCAGCTGCCAAAATTCGAGGATGACCTGTTCTGGGTGACCAAGGGTGGCGCGCCGGACGAAGAGCGAATGTATCTGATCCCGACCGCCGAAGTCCCGCTGACCAACTTTGTGCGCGACGAGATCGTACCCGCCGCTACGCTCCCGCTCAAGTTCACAGCGCATACACCGTGCTTTCGCTCCGAAGCGGGAAGCTACGGCAAGGACACCCGCGGAATGTTTCGCGTGCACCAGTACGACAAGGTCGAGCTGGTGCAGATCGTTCATCCTGACGAGTCCTACAAGGCGCTCGAGGAGCTCGTCGGTCACGCCGAGCTGGTTTTGCAAAAACTCGAGCTGCCGTACCGGGTGGTGCTGCTCTGCACGGGCGACACCGGCTTTGCGTCGGCCAAGACGTACGACCTCGAAGTCTGGCTGCCCGGACAAGGCAAATACCGGGAGATTTCTTCGTGTTCGAATTGCGAAGCGTTTCAGGCACGGCGCATGCAGGCGCGCTTTCGCGGCGCGCAGGGCAAGCCGGAGCTGGTGCATACGCTCAACGGCTCCGCGCTCGCGGTAGGCCGAACCCTGATTGCCGTGCTGGAAAATTATCAGCGCGCCGACGGCGGGGTCGACATACCGGCAGTGCTGCAAACTTACATGGCAGGTATGACCTTCATTCCCGCCACGCGGTGAGCCGGATAGCCTTGCCACAGACGCTGGATCATCGATTGCCCAGCGCGGATTCCTCGCTACGCAGGGGAGGATTGTCAATCTCCGAGAACATGCGCAGGCGAGGCTGCCGCGACGGCTGTTGCGCGAGCAGGATGTCGTAGTAAGCCCGCACCCGATCGACGAACGCCACCGGCATGCCGCCACGCGCGTAGCCGAATTTCGCGTCCTCGTAGTATTCGGGCAATGCCAGCAGCGGCAGGGTCTTTTTCACCGCCGACCACGCGTCCGGATTGAGTTGTTGCTTTTGCGCCAGCACCCGTGCGTCTTCCAGGTGTGCGATCCCGATGTTGTACGCTGCCAGCGCGAGCCAGGTGCGATCGGGCTCCTGAATGCGTGCCGGCAGCTTGTCCTTGAGATTGCCGACGTAGCGTGCCGCCGCGGTGATGCTTGCCTGAGGATCGAGACGGTCGACGGCACCCAGATGGCGGGCGGTTTCTTCGGTCAGCTGCATCAGGCCGCGGACACCGGTCTCGCTCGTCGCCTGCACATCCCACTGCGATTCCTGATACGAAATCGCTGCGAGGAGGCGCCACTCGACCCCGGTCTCATCTTGCGCGCGCTCGAAGTTTTGCCGGAACTGCGGCAGCAGCGACTTGACCCGATCCTGAAAGATTCCGGCGTCCAGACGCGTAACCTGACCGCGCGAATAATATCGCTCGATCAATTTTGCCAGCGTGCCGTCGCGCCGGCAGCGGGCGAAAAAACTGTCGACCTGATCGCGCAGCCGCGTCTCCGCCTTGGAGAATGCCCAAGCCAACTCCTGCTTGCCACCGACAATGAAGGCGGTATCGAATGTCAGGTAGACGCTGCGCGTCGCATTGGCATCGCTCGAGGCGACGATAGCGTAGTTCAATGTCCCATCGGACACCTGGCTGATCAGCGCTTCCGTCGACGGCAGCGCCAACGATTGCCAGCCCACCTCCGGATGCTCATTGCGCGCTTTGACCAATGCCGACTCGATGCCGCTGCCTTCGAGAATGCCGACGGTCTCGCCGGCAAGATCCTTCCAGGTTCCGGGCTTGAAGCCGTCGATGTTGTAGATCAGCACCGGCTCGATTGCGTAATAGGCCGACGAATACACGAGCGCATCCGCGTCTGCGGCGGGCGAACGCGCTGGTGGCCGATAAATGCCGCCGGCGCCGATCATCGCTCCGCTTGGCGCCTGGGCCAGCCGTTGCACCGGGTTGTTGGTGGCGATGATCCTGAGCGTCAGGCCGTGCTCAGCCGCGAACATGCGTGCCAGGTCGTAGTCGAGGCCGGTTCCTTGATCATCCGTGCCGCGAAACCAGGTAACCGCTCCCTGACGCAGGAACACGACCAGATCGTTACCCGGCGCGGGCGGCGGAGCCGGAGGCGGTGGCGCGGGCGAGGGACCGCACGCGGACAACGCGACCGAAGCGACGATGCAATTTCGCAGAAGGCGTAGTCTGATCAAATCGATCGCCTGCGTGATGCGCTGCAGACGATTATACGACCGTCATTGTGCAAGGCTGCCCAGCAGCTCCGCAGTCACGGGCGCGGCCAAGCGAATATCGTGACTCGCTGCGCGGCAACAGGAGTGGTCGACGATAGCGCGACGTCAGGCGAATCGGCGATCGTCGGCGATCGTCGCTTGCCGCGTCGGGTCACATCGTCGATAATGATGGCGACGCGAAAAACACTCGCGCAACGATCAACGGCGGGCCGCCCCGCATCGCATAGGTGGTAAACCTGGTCAGGTCCGGAAGGAAGCAGCCATAGCTATTCTCTGCAAGTGCCGGGGGTACGGCTCGCCACCCCTTCGATGAGCTATCAGGTTCTCGCCCGCAAATGGCGGCCGAAGCGATTCAGCGAACTGGCCGGGCAGGAGCACGTCGTGCAGGCGCTGACCAACGCGATCGAACGCGGGCGCTTGCATCATGCGTACCTGCTCACCGGCACCCGCGGCGTCGGCAAGACCACGATCGCCCGCATCCTCGCCAAGAGTCTCAATTGCGTCAACGGCGTCACCGCGTCTCCTTGTGGCGTCTGCCCCGCGTGTGTCGACATCGACACCGGGCGCTTTGTCGATCTCCTCGAGCTCGACGCCGCATCGAATACCGGTATCGACAACATGCGCGAGATTCTCGACAACGCCCGCTACGCGCCGACAGTCGGACGCTACAAGGTCTATCTGATCGACGAAGTGCACATGCTGTCCAAAGCGGCGTTCAACTCGATGCTGAAGACGCTGGAGGAGCCGCCGGAGCACGTCAAATTCGTGCTCGCGACGACCGATCCGCAAAAGATCCCGGTCACCGTATTGTCACGCTGTCTGCAATTCAATCTCAAAGCACTGCCGCAGCCGACGATTGCTGCGCGCCTCGCTGAGATCCTTGGTGCCGAGGACGTCGCGTATGACGATGCGGCGCTGCTGTTGATCGCCCATGCTGCGCGCGGATCGATGCGCGACGCATTGTCCCTGCTCGACCAGGCGATCGCCTACGGCGCCGGTGAGGTACGCGCCGAGGTCGTGCGCACGATGCTGGGCACCGTCGAGACCGAATACATCTATCGAATCGCCGACGCGCTGATCGCCGCGGACGGGCCCGCTCTCCTGGCGGAAGCCCGCGCGCTCACCGAGCGCAGCCTGTCGCTGCCGTCCGCGCTGGATGAGCTAGCCGCGCTGTTTCATCGCATAGCCATCGCCCAGACGGTGCCGGAAACCGTCGACGCGCTTGCCGACGCCGACCGGGTGGCCACCTACGCCAAGGCTTTTTCGGCCGAAAGTGTTCAGCTTGCCTACCAGATCTGCGTTCAGGGACGTGCCGATCTCGCGCTGGCGCCGGATGAGCCCACGGGTTTTGCGATGACGCTGTTGCGGCTCCTTGCGTTCGAGCCCGCGACATCGCTTGAGGCCAGCGGTGCCGTGCGTCCGGGCACCGGCACAGCGGTCAGGGCGGTCAGGCAGAACGCTGCGCCCTCGGAATCGACGAGCGCGCGGGCGGAATCGCGGGCTTCGTCGGTGTCGAAATCGGAATCACCGCCGGCGGGCGCGCTTGCAGGCGCTGCGCCACCTTCAGATCACGCGCCTGCGCCGGCCCCGGCCGCCTCGACCGCAGCTCCCATCACGGAAATTGCCGACTGGCCTGCGTTCGTCGCCGGCATGAAGCTCTCCGGCATCGCGCTGCAACTTGCGGCGCAGACCGAGCTCAAAGCCATTGTCGGCAATGAGCTGGTCCTGGCGGTGCCCGAGGCATCGCGTCACCTGACCGAAAAGGCATACGCCGACAAGCTCAAGGCGGCGCTCGACGAAGCGTTCGGGCGTCGCATGCGTTTGCGCTTCGATGTCGGCGGAGCGGCGATGGCGAGCCTCGCGGTCGTCGAAAAACGCGAGCGCGCCGAGGCGCAATCGAAAACCGAAGCGGCATTTCGCGACGATCCCTTCGTGCAGGACGTGCTCGCGCGTTTCGACGCCAGGATCAAGCCCGACTCGATCAAACCGGTTTCCTAGTCCACCAGAGAGGATTCGGACGATGATGAAAAACCAGCTGGCGGGTCTGATGAAGCAGGCGCAGGCCATGCAGGAAAACATGAAGCAGGCGCAGGACGCGATTGCCGCCATGGAAGTCGAAGGCGAGGCGGGTGGCGGCATGGTCAAGGTTGTCATGACCGGCCGCCATGACGTCAAACGAGTCACCATCGCTCCGACGCTGCTGTCGGAAGACAAGGACATGCTCGAGGACCTGGTCGCGGCGGCGATGAACGACGCGGTTCGCAAGGTCGAGACAGCGTCGCAGCAGAAAATGGCAGGCTTGACCGCGGGTATGCCTTTGCCTCCCGGATTCAAGCTTCCGTTCTAGTGGAACCGTTAAGCAGCCTCGAGGAGCTGACCCAAGCGCTGCGCTGCCTTCCCAGCGTCGGACCCAAGGCGGCGCAACGCATGGCGCTGCATCTTCTGCAACACGACCGCGAAGGCGCGCAAAGGCTGGCGCTGGCGCTCGAAGCTGCGACGCGAGCCATCCGCCATTGCCAGCGCTGCAACACATTTACAGAGGATGAAATCTGCACCCTCTGTCGCTCGTCGAAGCGAGATGCGACGCTCCTGTGCGTGGTGGAAACGCCGGCCGATCTGATGATGGTCGAGCACACGCAGGCTTACGCAGGCTTGTATTTTGTGCTCATGGGGCGCCTTTCGCCGCTCGATGGCATCGGTCCCAAGGAGATTCGCCTCGACCGGCTGCTCAAGCGAGCGCTCGATGGAGCAGTGCGCGAAGTCGTGCTGGCGACCAACTTTACCAACGAGGGCGAGGCGACCGCACATTACATCGCCGAGTTGCTCGCCGCACGCAAGCTCAAGGTCACGCGGCTCGCGCGCGGCGTACCTGTCGGCGGCGAGCTCGAGTACGTCGACAGCGGCACGCTGGCGCAGGCGCTGCGCGAAAGGCGTCTCCTGGCCAACTAGATGCCGCGCCACCGAGGACCGGCGCCCGGTTGCGCGTGGCCATCGAGCCGGAGTAATCTGCAACAGAAGCCACGCGAGGAGGCGAGATGCTTGTCAGCGAAATTCTGCGTATCAAGGGAAATGCGCTCTTCACTACCCCTCCGCACGGGACGGTGCTGGATGCGGTGAACGTCATGGCTCAGCATGACATCGGTTCACTGGTCGTAATGGATCACGGCCACATGGTCGGAATGCTTACATTCTCGGAAGTGCTGCAGGCGCTTGCGAAGCGAAATGGTCAACTCGGCGATCTCAAGGTGAGCGACATCCAGGTGAGCGATCCGTTGACCGCCACTACCGGTCTCGACGTGATGGAGTTGCGGCGCGGGATGCTGGAACGGCACGCACGATATGTTCCGGTAATCGACGGTCCTACGCTGCTCGGCGTGGTGTCGTTTCACGACGTGGCCAAAGCGGTGTACGAAGAGCAGAGCTTCGAGAACCGGATGCTCAGGAGCTACATCAAGAACTCACCCGACGACGAGGGCCAGTAGGCAAAGTCGCGG
>DATNNK010000448.1:0-2906 GCA_035601875.1 Casimicrobiaceae bacterium
GCCGGCCCCCAGGAGCTGGCGAATTTCTTCGATGACCTGCCGCAGTTGGTCAGGCGAAAGTGCCGTTGCTCGGCGGGCGACCGGACCGGGCATGCC
The DNA here is from genome assembly GCA_035601875.1 of Casimicrobiaceae bacterium. GTDB lineage: Bacteria > Pseudomonadota > Gammaproteobacteria > Burkholderiales > Casimicrobiaceae > PALSA-1003. The sequence continues at coordinate 97 of DATNNK010000448.1, forward strand.
ACCGTCACCGCGTTCCGATGGGGAATCGAACGGTTCCGTTTCCAGCCGGTTGCGCGCGCCGTTGATGGTAAATCCCTGCTCGTAGAGCAGGTCGCGGATCCGCCGGATTAGCAGAACTTCATGGTGCTGGTAGTAACGCCTGTTGCCGCGTCGCTTGACGGGCTTTAGCTGTGTGAACTCCTGCTCCCAGTAGCGAAGCACGTGCGGTTTGACCGCGCACAGATCGCTGACTTCGCCGATGGTGAAGTAGCGTTTGGCGGGGATCGGCGGCAGTAGGTCGGCCTTACGCCTGGGCTCGGCCATGGTTCGCAGCTTCGACCATTGCCTTCAGTTTTTGGCTTGCATGGAACGTCACAACGCGTCGCGCGGTGATGGGAATTTCTTCGCCGGTCTTGGGATTGCGCCCCGGGCGCTGCGGTTTCTCTCGGAGCTGGAAGTTGCCGAAGCCGGACAACTTCACGCTGTCACCGGATTCCAGAGCGATGCGGATTTCCTCGAAAAACCGCTCGACCATGTCCTTGGCTTCACGCTTGTTGAGGCCGAGTTGCTCGAATAGCAGGTCGGCGAGTTCGGCTTTGGTGAGCGTCATGGGAATCCCTACTGGCGTAATTACTGACGTGCTTTCTTGCGTACTTGGTGGCGACTCAGTTGCGTATCGAGGCGTCGAACCGCTCTTTTAGGACGCGCAGCAAATCCGCAACCGTCGCATCGATTTCGGCGTCCGTCAAAGTACGTGCAGTATCTTGCATAAGCACAAGAATTGCAAAGCTTTTTTTGCCTGACTCGATGCCCGGCCCGCGGTAGACGTCGAACAGTACAACATGCTCGACATGGGCGGGACTCGCTTGTCTCAGGGCGTCCAGGACTGCCTCGGCCGGGATACTTTCGGCGACCACGATCGCGATGTCGCGCCGTACCGCCGGCAAGCGCGAGACCGTCTTGGCCGAAGGGAGGGGGTGTTCTGTCAGCGGCTGCTGGTCGAGCTCAAAGACGACCGGCGGCGCGCCGGCCAGATCGAACTCGCGCAATAGCCGGGGGTGCAATTCACCGATCCAGCCTGCTTCCTTGTCACTCACGAAGACGCGGGCCGACCGGCCGGGGTGCAAGGCCGGATGAGCAGCCGTTTCGGTGCGGACGGTCAGCGGCCAGGCGAGCGCTTCGAGGTCGCCTTTGACATCGAAAAAATCGACGTTTCGCTTGGGCGCACCCCATTGCTCCGGAAGCGCGGGCCCGAACGCCAGGCCGCCGATGCGCAGCGGCTGCGAGTAGCGCTCGCCGTCGCGGAAAAAACAGCGGCCGGTTTCGAAGAGGCGGACTCGGTCCTGCTTGCGATTGAGGTTCGTGCGCAGCGTTTCGATCAAGCCGCCGAGGAGTGTAGTCCGCATCACGTCGAACTGGCTCGCGATCGGGTTCAGCACTTTGATCGCATTGCCGTCCGGCCGCAGCGCCAGCTCCGCTGCCGAGCTCACGAAGCCGAAGGTGATGACTTCCTGATAATCGCGGTCGACCAGGCGCTGACGCATGGCCGATACCGACCGAGTCGCCTCGCGCTCGGGCAACATCGCCTGCGTATGTCTGACCGCCGAAGCTGGAATGTTGTCGTAGCCATAAAGCCGAGCCGCTTCCTCGATGAAGTCTTCTTCGATGGCAAGATCGAAGCGAAAAGACGGCGGTGTGACCAGGAAGTCCGTGCCTTCCTGGGTAGGCTTAAGGCCAAGAACACTGAAGATGTCGGCCAGAACTGCGTTGGAAATCTCGATGCCTAGAATGCGCGCCACGCGTCGTGGTCGCACCCGAACCGGATCGCGTCGCGGCACCGGGCCGCGCACATCGACCATCGGACCGGCTTGTCCGCCGCAAAGCTCAAGGATCAATTGTGTTGCGCGATCGACGGCACGATCGGCGTTGGCGAAGTCGACGCCACGCTCGAACCGGAACCCGGCATCGGTGGCGAAACCAAGGCGGCGCGCCTTGCCCTGAATCACCGCGGGACTCCAGAACGCGCCTTCGAGAAAGATACTCGTCGTCTTGCCGCTGATGCCGCTATGCTCACCGCCCATGATGCCCGCAAGCCCCAGCGCCTTTTTCTCATCGGCGACGAGGAGGAGATCGGGATCGAGCGCAAGCTGCTGACCATTCAAAAGCGTCAGCCTTTCGCCGGACTTCGCGAAGCGCACGACCAGATCGCCTTCGAGCACGCTCTCGTCGTAGGCGTGCAGCGGCTGCCCGAGCTTCAGCATCACGTAGTTGGTGACGTCGACCACGGCGGAGATCGACCGGATGCCGCTGCGCTCGAGGCGCTGCTTCATCCACAGAGGCGCGGTCGCGGTCGCGTCGATGCCGCTGATCACGCGACCGCAAAAGCGCGGACATGCTTGCGGGTCCTCGACTCGAACACCGCGCGCTGACTTGGAGGTCGCGACGATCGCGGGCGGCGGTGAATAACGCAGCGGTGACGCGGTGATGGCGGAAATTTCGCGCGCAAGCCCGAGCACCGACAGACAATCGGCACGGTTAGGCGTGAGCTTGAATGTGAAGACCACATCGTCGAGATCGAGCGCTTGGCGCACATCGGTGCCGATTGGAATCTGCGAATCAAGCACCAGAAGACCCGCGCTGTCGTCGGAGATGCCAAGCTCGCTCGCTGAACAGAGCATTCCCTGCGATTCCACGCCGCGCATCGTAGTCTTGCGAATGTCCAGCCAGGCGGGAAGGGCGGCGCCTACGAGTGCGCATGGCACGACCATGCCTGGAGCAACATTCGGCGCGCCGCAGACGATCGACAGAGGGTCGCCGCAGCCCGCGTCGAC
>DATNNK010000449.1:0-3416 GCA_035601875.1 Casimicrobiaceae bacterium
GCAAGGCACGCAAGCCGCAGCGCCTGACCACGGAAGGCATGGCGACATCGGCAGTTGGTTCACTCACTCGCGACCCTCCGGATGCGTCTCACCGAGCACGGTTAGCGCGTCCGCGGCGAAGCGAAGGAAGACGGTTGCACCCACCGCAATGAGCCCACCGGGCCCCTCGTTGTAACGGACGATCTGCAGCATTTCGTCCGCGCAGCGCACTGAATACTCGATTTTCTCGCCGAGAAATGTGCGCGACACGATGACCGCAGGCAATAGGTCTGGGCCTGTTTTTTCGTCGCGGCCGCGCATGACGTCGACGGCTTCGGGGCGGACAATGATCTGCACCGGGTCACCCGGTGCGAGATCCCGGCGCGGCAAGGGAGTGCTGATCAGCGTCCCCAGCGCGGCGATATTCACGGTCTCCCCGACGATCGCCGCCACCCGTCCCGCGACGAGATTCATGCGGCCGACGAATTGGGCCACGAACTGGGACGCAGGACGATGGTAGAGATCCTCGGCAGTTCCTTCCTGGACGACGCTGCCCTGGTGCATCACGGCGATCCGGTCGGACACCGCCATCGCCTCTTCCTGATCGTGGGTCACGTACACGGTCGTGATCGCGAGCCGGCGCTGCAGGTCTCGAATTTCCTGTCGCATCTGGACCCGCAGCTTCGCGTCGAGATTGGAAAGCGGCTCATCGAACAACAGCACGCGCGGCTGGATGACGATCGCGCGAGCGAGCGCGACACGCTGCTGCTCGCCGCCTGATAGCTGACTGGAAAACTGCTGCTCGTATCCCGCGAGTCCGACCAGCGCGAGTACGTCGCCGACGCTCTTTGCGATCATGTCGTCGGGCTGGCCGCGCACGCGCAGGCCGTAGGCAACGTTCTCGAACACCGAAAGATGTGGAAAAAGGGCGTAGTTCTGAAATACGAACCCGATGTTGCGCCGGTTCGCCGGCAGGTCGGTCACGTCCTGCCCCCCGAAGCGAATACGTCCTGCATCCGGCTTTTCGTATCCGGCAATCATTCGCAGCGTTGTCGTCTTGCCGCAGCCCGAGGGCCCGAGCAGGGTCAGAAACTCGCCCGGCCGGACCTCGAGCCTCACGTCGCGCGCGGCGTATAGCTCACCCTTCACGCGATGCGCGTAACGTTTGGATACGCCGTCGACATGAACACCGATCGTCTCCACGTCATCCTCCGAGAAGGCTCGTCATCGGCACCGCGCCGGGCGCGCGGAAGAGGCGAAGCACCCGGCCGATGATGGCAATCACCACAAACACGATCACAACGACGAGGACCGAAAACGCCGCCGCGGGGCCCAGCGACAGCTCGGTGATGTTTTCGAGTATCTTCACCGTAATGAGGGTCCAGCTGATCGAGACGAGGAAGATCGTCGCGCTGATCGCCGTCATCGAGCGAATGAACACGACGCCGAGCCCGGCAAAGAACGCGGGCATGATCAGCGGCAAGGTGACGCGGCGAAACGTGGCGCCGCTGCCGGCACCGAGACCCTGCGAGGCCTCCTCAAGGCTCTTGTCGATCTGCTGCAGCAGAGCGACCGTGGCCCGGATGCCGGTGGGGCCGTAACGGAAGATGTAGCAGGCAATGATGATCAGTGCCGTGCCGGTCAATTCCAACGGCGGATCATTGAACGCGATCAGATAGGCGATGCCGACGATCGTCCCGGGCAACGCATAGTTGATCATCGAGACGAGCTCCATCGTACGGCGTCCCGCAAACGACTTCTTGGTGACCAGATACCCGAGCATGATCCCGTAGAGCCCGCCGAGCGGCGTCGCCAAGCCGGCGATGATCAACGTGTCCCTGATTGCCTTCAGCCCGTCGGTAAAGATCGTGCGGTAGTGTTGCAGCGTGAAGGCGTGGTTAGCGCCCAGTGCCACGACGAGCGAGGCGTAGAGCAGCAGCACGTAGAAATAGACCACGACGAGCGCGACTAGCGCGCAGGCAGCCAGCAGAACCGCGCGCATGCCGGGGGAGATGCTGTCGAACGGCGTTTGGCCCGCCCCCTTGCCGGTGATCGTCACGTAGTAGCGGCGGCTCACCCAGTAGCGCTGCAGCAGGAAGACGGCGAGCGCGGGCAGAAGCAGCGCGAAGGACAAGGCGGCGCCGCCGCGCAGATCGAAGAGACCCGTGATCTGCAAGTACGCCTGCGTTGGCAGCACGGGGAACTGATTGCCGGCGAGGATCAACGGAGTCGCAAAGTCGGCGAGCGACGCCGCGAACAGCAGCAGGAACGCGTTGGCGAGCCCCGGAATGGTGAGCGGCAGCGTCACGGTGCGAAAGACCCGCCAGCGGGACGCCCCGAGCGAGAAAGCCATCCCTTCGACGTTCGAATCGATCGCGGCAAGCAGCGGCCGCAGCGTCAAATAGGCGATTGGAAAAAAGGTCAGCACCTCGGAAAAAAACGTGCTTGCGAGGCCGTAGACGGTGACTCCCTTGAGTCCGAGCAGATCGTAGGTGATGAGCCCTCGCGGTCCGAACGAAAAAATCATCGCGATCGCGGTCGTGAATGGCGGCGACACGAGCGGCAGCAGCACCGCGACGTCGATTGCGGTGAGGAGCCAGCGCGGCAACTGACCGCGCGCTGCGGTGAATGCGAACAGAAAGCCGAGCGCGGTCCCGGCGCTCCCGACCAGCAGGGCGAGCAGCAGGCTGTTTCCGAAGGCGCGGATCTGGTGTCGGTCGGATAGCACCCCCGCGAGGCCGGCGGTGGTGAACCCGCCCTGGTCGGTCAACACCCGGACCAGCAACATCGCCAGCGGGTAGACCACGAACAGCGCCAGCAGCGCCCAGAGCACGAACACGGCCGCTGCGACCGCCGGGTCGTTGCGCATGCCCATCGTCGCGGCCTTCCCACGAACGGTCGCGCTCATTGCGCCGCCCGGCGACTAGGGATTCAACACTTCCGCAATCCAGCGGTCGACAATGCGCTTGCGGTTGGCGCCGGCGTAATCGGCATCGATCGGAAAGATCTTCGCACCCTTCAATACCGCTGCAAGGCTTGGCTCGAGCGCGACATCCGGATGCGCGGGGACGAAGTTGATCTTGTACTTCGCGAAGAGCCCCTGCATCGCCGGCGAGGTAGCCCAGTCGATCAGCTTCTTCCCGAGCGCGGGATTCTTGGCGCCCTTGATCAGCGCAATCCCTTCGGCCGCCGTGCCAATGCCTTCCTGCGGGAAACTTATCGTCACCTCGTAGCCTTTTGCTTTGGTATCCAGCGCGTCGACGATGAAAAAAATGCCGGCCCCGGCCTGACCCAGGCCGACCGGCAGCGTTCCGCCGCCGCCGCTTTTGGTATACAGCTGCACGTTGGGCCGCAACTTCTTCATGTAGTCGAACGCCTTGTTCTCATCGCGGCCGTTGACTTCGAGCACGGAGAAAATGCGGGTGACGGCGGTTCCG
>DATNNK010000450.1:0-4508 GCA_035601875.1 Casimicrobiaceae bacterium
GAGCGAAGAAGAGATGTAAGCGTCGTCCCGAGGCCGCATTGACGGTCGTCGAAGCCGACCAGCCGGCGAAAACACGTTCTGAAAAGTCTCCTTCGGGTTATGGTGGCAAAAAGCAGGACAAGCGCGCAAAACCATGGCAACCCGCGCGGAAGGCCGAGCCAGTTGACGGCGATCGCCGGGCTCCGGCCAGTGTTCACTCGAAATCCCAACACTCAGGCTCGCCTGATTCAGGACTTTGTCGCATGAAACCAAGAAAGACCACACGTAAAGCCGGCGCATCCGCCCCCGCGTTGCCTCCCCCCACCGATTGGCGTACGACCGATGCGGACGAGCTAGCAAAGCGGAGACTCCGCGCCCGCGAGGAGCGCCACCGGATCACGAACCTCGATCCCACACAGGCCGTCTTCTCGAATTTTGAAGTCCGCTCGCCGAGCGGCATGACTTATCGCGTCGAGATCCGCGACCTCGCATCGCGCCAGTTTTCCTGCTCCTGCACGGATTTCCGCATCAACGGGCTTGGCACCTGCAAGCACATCGAGGCCATCCTCCTCCAGCTTGCCCGTCGTCACCGGGCGGAATTCAAGGCCGCTCTGCGGGTTTCCTCGCCACGCGTTGACATCGTTGCGGACTCCGAGGCCGGAGGCCTGCGCGTCGAGCGCAACGCAGCGAAGCTGTCACCAGGTCTGCGCACGCGCTTCGACGGCAACGGGCTTCAGCTGAAAGCGCTGGATCCCGCGGAATTGCTCGAGGTGATAAGGGCCTCCCGCAGCCAGTCGCTGCGGATTTCGCAGGATGTGGAACCCTGGATCGAGGCCCGGTCCCGCGAGCACGACCGGATCTTGAGCCGCCGTGAATACGAGGCCGGCGTTGCCAATGGCAGCTTTCCGGAACACGTCACGCGCAGTCCGCTTTTCCCCTACCAGCGCGAAGGCATGCTGCACCTTGCCTTCAGCGAGCGCGCTCTTCTCGCCGACGAAATGGGCCTTGGAAAAACCATCCAGGCGATCGCGGCGTGCGCGCTTCTCCACCACCTCGGCAAGGCGCGGCGCGTTCTGATCGTCGCGCCCGCTTCGCTGAAAGCCGAATGGGAGGAGCAAATCCAGAAATTTACGGACCTGCCGCTGCGTCTCGTCTTCGGCGGACGCGCCCTCCGGTCGCGGATTTACAATGTAGCGGACGCCGCGTTTTTCACGATCGCGAATTACGAACAGATCGTCGCCGACAGCCTCGACATCAACGCGCGGCTCCGGCCGGACATCGTCATTCTCGACGAGGCCCAGCGGATCAAGAACTGGTCCACCAAAACCGCCCAAGCGGTCAAGCGACTCGCAAGCCGCTATGCATTCGTGCTGACCGGCACCCCGATCGAAAACCGGATCGACGAGCTCCGCTCGATCGTGGATTTCCTCGATCCCGCCATCCTCGGCCCGCTTTTCCGGTTCAACCGCGAGTATTACGAACTGGACGAGAGGGGCCGTCCGGCAGGCTACAAAAACCTTGACAAGCTGCGCGAGCGCGTGCGACCGATCCTCATCCGCCGCCGTAAGGCGGATGTCGAGACCGAGCTCGCCGACCGCACCGACCGCAACCACTTCGTCGCTCTGACTCCGGCGATGCGCGACGAATATGCGGCAGTCGAGAAGCAAGTGGGCGAGCTGGTGGCAAAATCAAAGCGCCGCCCGCTCACGCCGAACGAGCAGGACCTGCTCATGATCCTGCTCAACATGATGCGCATGATCTGCGACTCGCCGGGCATCATGAAGAACAATCCCTCGCGTGATTGCCCGAAGCTCGACGAGCTCGCCCGCGTCCTGGACGAATGCCTCGCGGATCCCGATGTCAAGATCATCGTGTTTTCGGAATGGATCGGCATGCTGGAACGCGTCCGCGAATGGGCGGATAAGACCCGCGTCGGCTACGCCTGGCACACCGGCAGCGTCCCGCAAAAGCAGCGCCGCGCCGAGATCCTTGCGTTCCGCCAAAGCCCCGACTGCCGGCTTTTCCTCAGCACCGACTCGGGCGGTGTCGGGCTCAACCTCCAGAATGCCAGCGTCGTCATCAATTGCGATCTGCCGTGGAACCCCGCCAGACTCGAGCAGCGGATCGCCCGCGCCTGGCGGAAAAACCAGCTCCGCCCGGTCACAGTAGTGAACCTCGTGGCCGAGGACACGATCGAGCACGGCATGCTGGCCTCGCTTTCCCAGAAAATGGAGCTCGCCCAGGGCGTCCTCGACGGCACGGGCGACCTCGCCAATATCAAGCTCAAGAGCGGCCGCCAGGCCTTCCTTAAACGTCTCGATCAGGTGATGTTGTCCGTGCCGGCTGAGGGAATTTCCGTAAAAATCCCACCCGCCGATCCCGCCGCGCATTTTGCGTCTCGCGCCAAGGCGCTTCTCGGCAACCGCCTCGCCCATTGCGACGAGACCTGGGTGCCCGGTTCGTCGACGCCGATCCTCATGGTAGTTCTGCAAGACATTGTCGATCGTGCGCGTGTCGAGGGGCTTTTCGGCGAGACCGCATGGCGCGGCGACCGACCGACTCTCCAAATCCTCGATGCCACGACGTGGCAGGCGCTCGAAAATCTTGCTGCCGCCGGCATGATCAGCATCCATGCCCGCGCTACTCGCCCATTGCTGCCCGTGGACGGCCAACCCGCCCCGCCGCCACTAACCGCGGAGGAACTTGCCCGCATCGAAGGCCTGCGCACGCTTGCCGCCAGGAAGCGGCGCGCTGCCAAAGCTCTTCTCGCCGAGGAACTCACCGAAGAAGCCGAGGCTATGAAAGCGAGTGCTGATCTTGCGGAGGCTGAAGCCGACGAAATTCAATCGGGAAGAAAATAGCGGAGGCGTCTGACGCCGTTTTCCTCACCGTCCAAGCTCGGCCGATCGAACTCGTCCCGGCGCAGATCACACCGCAGGATTTTGCGCGCCCAGCATCGCGCGCATCCACTTCGTCGCCGAGCCATCGCCGGCCAGGACAGCTTCCACCCGCGATCGGACTTGTTCGGTTCGTCCGCAACTCACCGCGGCTTCCTGCGTCAGGCGATGCGCCTGCATCACGTCGACCCCGGTGATCTCGTAGCCGTAGCCGTGTGCGATCCAGTGCAGGGCGGCGAGCGCCGCCTCGGCGGCGAATTCGGGACGACTCTCCAGATGATCGCGCGCAGCGCGGTTCAAGGTCTTCGGGTCGCAAGGCGATTGCCGCGCCAGCGCTATTGCGAGGTCAAACCGCTGCAGTGACTTGGCGGTTGCGAACCACTTGCCCTCCTCGCCCGGCGTGGAGGCGATGAGGTCTGCCAGCAAACGGTCAGCATCGATTTCCGGATACTTCCGGCCAAGGGCGCGGAAGGTCGCGATCCGCGAATTGCCCTGATTCGAGTCGATTGCGTAGCGGGCGTACGCGTCAGCGCGACGCCCCACGCCCAGGAGGGCATCCTCGGCAAAGCGCGCAAGGGCGCCCAATGGAACGTTGATTCCCGAGCGACGCTGCATGTAAGCGATCGCCTCGTCGACCTGTCCACGGGAAACCAGGACGCGTCCGCCCCATGCCAGGTACGGCCATATCGGGTGCTCGTCCAAGTCGAGCAGTCCGAGCAATTCCTCGTGCCGCCCTGCCTTGAACAGCGCGCTGTAGCAGGCACAGGTGCCTTTGGCAAACGCGAACACGCCGCGCCGGCGGTCGGCCACGACGTGTTTCACCAACGGCAGCAAGTCGTCGGCCCAGCGCGACGCGATTCCAGTGGTCACGCACAGATCGCCCCAGTGATCGCCGAGCGACTCGATGTAGGGCGGATCGTCGTCCTGGAGCGCGTTGAACAGGCGTTCAAGCCACTTCGAGCGTACCGTTTCCGGCACGGATGCCGCCGCGATGATCGGCACCAGCGCTTCGACGGCGTAGTACGCCGCATTGCCCAACGCTCCCGACGAGCTGTCGACCTCGCATACCGCGGCGCCGCGGTGAAGAAGATCAAGCGCAGTGAAATCCTGGGCGCGTTGGACCCTGAAACCGAGCGCCGAAAGATTCTTGGCCACACCGTCGAAGTCGAGTTGCACGACAAGGTGGGTCCTCTCAAGCTCTTGGGCCAGCATCTGGCCTGTTCACGGAGCCCGCCAGGGAAGTCAGGCTAGGCAAGGACTTCGCGGCGATGCTCGAAGCGGCCAGACAGCGTGCGCTTGAGGCCGCTCGCCAGCGCGTGACCGAGGGTGTTGCTGAAAGGCTCAAGTAGCGCTGGCCCCCCCACCAGCAAGCCCTTGAATAACCTGTTCGCTGAAAAGGTGGAGTTCGGCGCCGACGATGCGCGGTTGAAGGTCTTGCGGGAACGACGCCAGCGCGCACTCGCCGACAGCTAAGTACGATCCGACCCCGGCCGAGATCATCATGGCAGGGGAATCGCTTACACAAATTCAGAGGGCGCGCGCGCTGCTAAAATGTCCGCGAACCCCTAAAATTACGACGATTCGCGGCGCTATTGGTGCCGTCCGCCGTCAGCGATGCCATTCCTACGAGTG
>DATNNK010000451.1:0-13093 GCA_035601875.1 Casimicrobiaceae bacterium
GATATAGCGGCTTTTGAAACTGGCTGTGGTCGAGTTGCTCCTGCAGCGCCGCGTACTTTGCGCGCAGCGCCGCGGCCGGTGCGCTCACGGCCTCATCGGCGTGCGCAAGACTTCCACTCGCCTGGACCACGGCAATGACCAGCAGCCTGATGAGGGCCGATAACACGTCTTTCTTTCGTTCTCCAGGTATCTTGAGTGGTGACGTCCTAGTCCGACCAGCTATTCTCCCCCAGGCGACTGCTGGATGGTTGAATTGCGGGCGATGAGTGCGCTTCATACGCTACTCTAGATGCAAACGAAAAACCCTACCTGCTTGGGTGGGGCTTTTCGGCTGCGCTGGTACGAGAATGCAGGGCTTACGGGGTCTGAACCCCGTTGACGAGGATTTTGGCGATCATTTGCTGCCTGTCATGCGTGTCCAGCCGCTGGAACAACTGTTTGATGTGATAGGCAACGGTGTTGATGCTGACGCCCATGGCAGCGGCAATTTCGCGATTCGAAGACCCTTTCGCCAAGCCAAGCGCAACTTCGCGCTGCTTGGGCGACAAACCAAGACTGCTCAGCGCATCGACGAACTTGAGTAGCGTTGGTTCCTGCCGCTGGATCCTTACGGCGATGCTTGCCTCCACCGCCTGCGGCGTATCGGATATGGAATACGCCCGCAACACAAAGCGTCCCCAGGCGGTGTCGAGGATGACGCACGGAGGTCCAAGCTCGTCAACGGTCAGCGCCAGACGAAGCCGCTCCGCCAAGCGTTGCAGCGCAGGTCTCGCCTCATCCTCGGCCGTGCGACGCATCTGTTCCCTTCCGACCTTTCCGTGAGTCGCAAGCGTAAGCAACTTATGCGCCGCGGAAGAAAGCTGCCGAATTTCTCCATCGTGCCCGATCAGAAAGACGGCGTCATCGTCGGTATCGACAAACGCCTGCGCTCCAGCAACGATGCGTCCGCGCTGCGATACGCCGTGGGCCACGTAACGCATGATCGAGGACAGCTCGGAGCGCTGCACGGCGGAGAAAGCCTGCGCCGATTTCGGGCGATACAGGCTCAGTTGCCCGAGTGCCTGGCCTTGCTCCCTGACGATACCGTACAGCACGTGATGTGCGTCAAGATGGCGGAAGACTTCGTTGTAATACGGCGATCGCTCGACTGCCGCCGACGGGCTCACCGCTATCACGGGGTCGAAGGCTTGGGCGCGCTCGATGAATGCGTGTCTGAAGGACGATTCGCCGGACTCATAATAGTGCTCGAAATAGAGCTTCATCACCGCCGCTGGAAGCAGGCGCTCGGCATAGAGATTGGTCATGTCGCCTTGGGCGTCGACCCAGAAGAATCCGGCCGAATCGGCGCCTACGAGCTGGCGGATCGCTTTGAGGAGCGACGGCATCAATTGCTCGCTCGGCAAACCGAGGCAGCAAAGCTGGCGGACATGAGTCCGGAGGTTCGAAGGCTTCACGTGTGCGCCGCTCGCCGAGCCTGATGATTGATGACCAATCGCCGAATTGTCTCATCCGGGCACAGCCGGCGGCGACTGGATTCGGCGCTTGAACGCGTCCGGCCAACCACGTCTCTGCATTCCCCCGTTGTCAGGGAGCCCGGATACGCCGCACACTCCGCCTATTTCCCGGATTTCGGGGCCGGCAAAGACCCATGGCAACTTGCGCGAACATTGGCGCGGTAGACGTCGCAGAGCGGGATCGACGCTTATGACCAGCGGCGGGCGGCTGTTTCGCAAGTACGTGCTGTGGACGATGGCGCTGGTATGCGGCGCGTTGCTCGCGAGCGGCGCCATCAGCATCTACTTTTCCTACCAGGAGAACAAATCCGCGCTCTCGCTGGTGCAACACGAAAAGGCGGTCGCCGCGGCAGCGCGCATAGAGCAGTTCATCCGCCAGATCGAGCAGCAGCTGTCGTTCGCGGCGCTGCCGCAGCTCGGCACGGCGGGAGGCGACGAGCGGCGGATCGAGTTTCTCAAGCTGATTCGCCAGGTGCCGGCGGTCACCGATATTGCGCAGATCGATTCCACCGGGCGGGAGCAACTGCTGGCATCGCGCCTGGCGATGGACGTAGTCGGCAGCCAGCGCGACCGTTCAGAGGAGCCGGCGTTCAAGGCCGCGCGGCCGGGGCAGACGTATTTCGGGCCGGTCTATTTCCGCAAGGAAACCGAGCCGTACATGACCATCGCGGTCAAGGCGGGCGGCGAGGCGGGCAGCGTGACGCTGGCGGAGGTGAACCTGAAGTTCATCTGGGATGTGGTGTCACGCATCCGCATTGGCGAAAAGGGAAAGGCGTACGTGGTCGATGACACCGGGCACCTGGTAGCCGACCCGGACATCGGTCTCGTACTCAAGAAGACCGACCTCTCCGCACTCGATCACGTCAAAGCCGCGCTCGCCGGCGGCACTGCCGAATTGGCACGGCTGGCAAAAGACGTGTCGGGCAACGAGGTGCTGACCGCATTCGCTCGCATCGATCCGCTGGGATGGATAGTGTTCGTGGAGCAGCCCGTTTCGGAGGTCTACGCCACGCTCAATGCCTCGATTCTGCGCACGGGACTATTGATCCTCCTTGGGCTTGCGGCGTCCGTGGTCGCGAGTCTCGCCTTCGCACGCAGCATGGTGCGTCCGATCGCGGTCCTTCAGGAAGGCGCGCAGCGCATCGGTGCGGGCGATCTTGAGCAAAAGATCGAGATACATACCGGGGACGAGCTCGAAGCGCTTGCCAACCAGTTCAACCGCATGACGGGAAAGTTGCGCGAGTCGTATGCAGGATTGGAGCACAAGGTCGAGGAGCGAACGCACGAGCTCAAGAACTCGCTCGATCAGCAGACAGCGATCAGCGAAATTCTGCGTGTCATCTCGAGCTCGCCGACCGATGTCCGCCCGGTGCTCGACGCCATTGCCGAGCGCGCTGTTCAGCTTTGCGACGCGTCAGCGGCGTCCATTTACTTGACTGAAGGCGACAAGCTGAGGCAAGTAGTGTCGCAAGGCCTGTCGGCCGATCAGGTAAGCCATGTCGAGACGCTTCCGATCAACCGCGAATCGACCACCGGCCGTGCCATTGTCGATCGCGAAACTATCCACGTGCACGACATGCTTTCCGAAGCTGCCGAATATCCACTCGGCTACGAATTGTCGACACGCTTCGGTCACCGCACGATCCTGGTCACGCCGCTCTACCGGGAAGGACAGCCGTTCGGTGCGATTCTGATCCGACGGCAGGAGGTGCGGCCATTCAGCGATCGCGAGATTGGCTTGCTTCGAACCTTCGGCGACCAGGCGGCGATTGCGCTCGAGAACGTGCGGTTGTTCCGTGAAATCGAGGACAAGAGCCGCCAGCTCGAGGTCGCCAACAAGCACAAGTCCGAGTTTCTTGCCAACATGTCGCACGAGCTCAGGACGCCCCTCAACGCGATCATCGGCTTTTCCGAAGTGCTGCTGGAAAAGATGTTCGGCGAGATCAACGCCAAGCAGCAGGACTACTTGAGCGATATTCACTCGTCTGGGCGACACCTTCTGGCGCTCATCAACGATATCCTCGACCTGTCCAAGATCGAGGCGGGGCGCATGGAGCTTGAGCCGTCCGATTTCGATGTTCCAACCGCGTTGCAAAACGCGATGACGCTGGTACGGGAGCGGGCACAGCGGCACGGGATCGCGCTTTCGCTCGACATCGACCCCGCTGTCGGCGAGCTACGCGCCGACGAACGCAAGTTCAAGCAGATCCTGGTCAATCTGCTATCCAATGCGGTCAAGTTCACGCCCGACGGCGGGCGGGTCGCCTTACGTGCGCGACCGGTCGAGTGCGGCCTCGAAGTTTCCGTCAGCGATACCGGCATCGGCATCGCGCCGGAAGATCAGGAAAAAGTGTTCGAGGAGTTCCGCCAGGTCGGTGGCGATTACAAGACCAAGCAGGAAGGCACTGGGCTCGGACTGGCGCTGGCACGCAGATTCGTGGAGCTGCATGGCGGCGTCATCAGCGTGCAAAGCGAGCTGGGCAAGGGCGCGACCTTCACGTTTACGATACCCGAGGCGGCGGCATGAGACGAATTCTGATTATCGAAGATAATGAAAAGAACCTGAAGCTGGTGCGCGACATCTTGCAGGCGAAGGGCTTCGAGACCATGGAGGCCGTCACCGCGGAGGAGGGCTTGGCGCTCGTGAAGCTGCACCGCTTCGACCTCGTCCTCATGGACATCCAGCTACCGGGGATGAACGGCATCGAGGCGCTGGCGTGTCTGCGCGCGGACGAGACGACACGTGACATTCCAGTGGTCGCGGTTACGGCGTCGGTGACGATGCAGGATCAGAGCCAGATCACGCGCGCGGGTTTCGACGCATTCATCAGCAAGCCGATCAGCGTAAAAGAGTTTGTCGAAACGGTCAGTGCGTTCTTCGGGAAGCCTGCGTGAACGGATCCGCCACCGTCCTCGTGGTCGACGACACGCCGCAGAACGTCAAGCTGCTGACCGACCTCCTCGCGCTCAACGGCTACCGCGTCGAGGCGGCGCAATCGGGGGAGGAAGCGCTGGCAAAAATCGCGGCCAGCGTCCCGGACATCGTGCTGCTCGACGTCATGATGCCGGGTCTTTCCGGATACGACGTGTGCCGCAAAATTCGCCAGACGCCGGCAACGGCCCTGTTGCCGGTGGTGATGGTTACCTCGCTGGACCCGCAAACCGAGCGCGTTCACGGTATCGAGGCCGGGGCCGATGATTTTCTTGCCAAACCCATTAACCGGCCGGAGCTCTTTGCGCGGGTGAAATCGCTGTTGCGCGTGAAATCGCTTCAGGATGAGGTCAAGCGTCAGGCGGAACAACTCGCCGAATGGAATTCGCGTCTGGAGACGCGCGTCGCAGAGCAGGTGTCGCAGATCGAGCGCATGGGCAGGCTCAAGGGTTTTTTCTCGCCGCAGATTGCCGAGCTGATCGTCTCCGGTGGCGCGGAGGAGCTGTTGCGTCCGCATCGGCGCGAAGTGACCGTGGTTTTCCTGGATTTGCGCGGCTTCACTTCGTTCACCGAAACCGCGGAGCCGGAAGAGGTGATGGGCGTGCTCTCCGAGTATCACGCTACCGTCGGCCGGCTGGTGGTTGCGCACGAAGGAACGATCGAACATTTTGCCGGCGACGGCATGATGATATTTTTCAACGACCCCATCACCCTCGACAATGCTGCGGCCAGCGCGGCGCGCATGAGCTTGTCGCTACAGGCGGATTTCGTATCTTTGCGGGAGGGCTGGCGAAAGCGCGGATACACCCTCGATCTCGGGATCGGACTCGCGCAAGGTTATGCGACGCTGGGTGCCATTGGCTTCGCGGGTCGCCAGGACTATGCCGCCATCGGAAGTGTCACCAACCTTGCGACGCGGCTCTGCGCCGAAGCGAAGGGAGGCGAGATCCTAACCAACCAGAAGACGCTCGCCCGGATCGAAAACGAATTCGATGCCGAAGCACTTGGCACGCGCTCGCTGAGGGGATTCGCTCACCCCGTGGACCTGTTCCGAATTCTTTCCAGCAAAAGCTCAGCATAGGAGTGCGCCAAGCCGCTATTCGATCCGGCACGCTTCGTCGAAGGCCAGTCGCGGCGCCCGCGGGCGCGTTTTCGCGGCATGCATGGAAAATTTTACAATGGATAGTCGATTGAGCAGCATTATCGCCGGTATTGATTCAATTAATTGGACTCATGACTTCTGCCCGCGTAGATTGAGACAGCAGGCTGTTAACGGCAATTGTCCCCCACTGGCGGGGCACGCAACGAGGAGATGACAATGGAACTCAAAGGCACCAAGACGCACGACAATCTCAAGGCCGCGTTCGCTGGCGAATCGCAGGCGAACCGGCGCTATCTGTATTTCGCCAGCAAGGCCGACGTGGAAGGACAAAACGACATCGCGGCGGTGTTTCGCTCGACTGCCGAGGGCGAAACCGGCCACGCGCACGGCCATTTGGATTATCTGGTCGCGGTCGGCGATCCGGCAACCGATCTGCCGATCGGCAAGAGCCGCGACAATCTGAAAGCGGCTATCGCGGGCGAAACGCACGAGTACACCGACATGTATCCCGGTATGGCCAAGGCGGCGCGCGGCGAGGGCTTCGACGAGATCGCGGACTGGTTCGAGACCCTGGCCAAGGCCGAGAGGTCACACGCGAACAGGTTTCAGAAGGCGTTGGACGCACTTGCCGACTAATCGTTGTTATTGCGCCAGCGCGAATATTCGATTGCACGTCGGCGGACGCTGGTCCGCGCTGACGCAATAACTCCGCGGATTCGAGTGGCGCGTCCGCCGCTCAATCCGCGGAAATACACGGGCTGGCTGCGGCGCGCGGGCGTCCTCGCCAACCGGTTTTCAGCGGAATGATCATGCGCGAAGGCAGCCTCGAAGCGCCTACCCGTCATCCTCTCGATTGGCGCAATCCGGCTTTCTACGACCAGGCGGCCGCGGATGCCGAGTTGGAGCGCATCTTCAACATTTGTCACGGCTGCCGGCGCTGCGTGAGCCTGTGCAACGCGTTCCCGACGCTGTTCGACCTGATCGACGCGAGCAAGAGCGGCGAGATCGACGATGTGGCCAAGGAGGATTTCGGCAAGGTCGTCGATCAGTGCTATCTCTGCGACATCTGCTACATGACCAAGTGTCCGTATGTTCCGCCGCACCCCTGGAACGTGGATTTTCCGCACGTGATGCTGCGTGCCAAGGCCATCAAGTTCCGACGCGGCGAATCGAGTTTTCGCGACAGAATGCTCACCAGCACCGACCGGCTGGGGAAGCTGGCGACGATTCCGGTGGTGGTGCAGATGGTCAACAAGGCGAACACGACGCCGGCGATCCGGCGGGGCATGCAAAAGCTCATCGGCGTTCACGCCGAGCGCCGGTTGCCGCCGTACGCGACCCGGCGCTTCGCCAAGCTCGCGCCGGAATCGAAAACGTGGCCGGTCAAGGATGGCGAACGCACGCCCGGCAAGGTGGCGATCTTTTCCACCTGCTATGTCAACTACAACGAGCCGGGCATCGGGCTCGATCTGATCCGGGTGCTCGAGCACAACGAAGTTCCGTACGTTCTGGTTCAGAAGGAAGCGTGCTGCGGCATGCCGAAGCTGGAGTTGGGTGATCTGGATTCTGTGGAACGACTCAAGAATGCGAATGTCCCGGCGATGGCGCGACTTGCCGCGGAGGGCTTCGCGATTCTCACCGCCGTGCCGTCCTGCACGCTGATGTTCAAGAGCGAGCTGCCGTTGATTTTCCCAAACGATGCCGATGTAAAAGCCGTGGCCGCGGCAATGTTCGATCCGTTCGAATATCTGATGGCCCGTGACAGGGACGGGCTGTTGAAGAAGGACTTCAATACTCCACTCGGCAAGGTGAGCTATCACATCCCGTGCCATTCGCGGGTGCAGAACATCGGCCAGAAGACCCGCGAGGTGCTGGAGTGGATTCCGGATACGTCGATCAACACGGTGGAGCGATGCGCGGGACACGACGGCACGTGGGGCGCCAAGACCGAGCATTTCGAGACATCGATGAAAATCGGCAGGCCGGTGTTCCGGCAAATGGGAAAGAACGAGCCCGATTACATCAGCTCCGATTGTCCGATCGCCGGCCGCGCGATCCTGCAGGGAGTCGAGCAGGGCCAAACGCCGTCGCACGCGCGGAAGGCGCATCCGCTGACGCTGTTGCGGATCGCGTATGGCTTGGGCCTGCCCGACGCCGACGACGCGACGCCATAGAACCGCGCCAGCCATGCCGCACATTACACGCGACAGCCTGCTGACGCTGGAGGCTTACGCCAAGGTGCGCAAGGATTTCCGCGCCAAGGTCATGGCGCACAAGAAAACCCGGGCCGTGCATCTTGGCGAACACCTGACGCTGTTGTTCGAAGACGAGCTTACGATCCGTTACCAGATTCAGGAAATACTGCGCGTCGAAAAGACATTCGAGGAAGAGGCGATTCAGGACGAGCTCGACGCTTACAACCCCCTGGTGCCGGACGGACTTAACTGGAAGGCGACACTGCTGGTCGAGTATGAGGACGTCGAGGAACGCAAGCAGGCGCTCGCCAGGTTGAAAGGTATCGAAGACCGGGTGTGGGTTCAGGTCGGAAACGCGCCGCGGGTTTACGCGATTGCGGACGAGGATCTGGAGCGGGAGAATGACCAAAAGACGTCCGCCGTTCACTTCGTGCGCTTTGAATTTACGCCCTCAATGGTGAGCGAACTACGCCGCGGGAGCGCTCTTTCCATCGGCGTCGATCATCCTGCCTACACGTTTACGCTCCACGAAGTGGCAGAATCGACCCGTCGCGCGTTGCTTGCCGATCTCGCAAGCGATTAGAATTTCGACATGTCGTCATTCCCGCGAAAGCGGGGACGACGAAAAGTTTTACCCATTCGCTGAGAACCTCTAGGCAGACCACCGCTCCCACGCGTCGCGCGTGATGCCACGAATGCAGAACGGCTCCTGCCGCCCACGGTGTTCGCGCGTGATGGATTGCACCAGCGTCAGGCCGCACTTTTCCATGACTCGTCCCGACGCAGGATTGCGCGCCAGATGTGATGCGGTCATCTGATCGCATTCCAGGTAACTGAAGCTGAGCGCGACTACTGCTTGCACCGCGGCAGTGGCGAAGCCGCGGCCCCAGTATGGCGCACCGATCCAGTAGCCGAGATTCTCGTGCTCGTCGGCGACCGGTCGGGCCTCGATCGCGCCGACCAGCAACCCGTCTTCCGCCCGCGTGATGGCGTACACGAAGGCGATGCCGCGATCGCGCCCTCCTTGATGGGTGCCGATCCATTCTTCTGCCATCCCGCTGCGATAGGGATGCGGAATCAAAGCGGTGGTCTCCGCGACCGCCAGGTCGCCGGCCAGGAGTTGCACGCGCGGTGCATCGTCCAGCGTGAACGGGCGCAGCCTGATGGGAAGCGAGGTGATTCGTTCTGGCAGCAAGTCCGGGTCGGCCGCTGGGTTTTTCAGTCCCTGAAATTTCCGAATTGAACCGGAAAATCGGTGATTGTTCTCTTTACCAGCGCGATCGCTTCTTGCAGCTCGTCCCGCTTCGCGCCCGAGACCCGCACCGCGTCGCCCTGGATGCTGCCCTGCACCTTGAGCTTGCTGTCCTTGAGCAGCTTGACGATCTTCTTGGACAGCTCCTGCTCCACGCCGACGCGGATGGTGACTTTCTGCTTGACCTTGTCATGGCTCATTTTTTCGATCGTCTCGAACTTGAGCGACCGAACGTCGACACCCCGCTTGGTCAGCTTGCCCAGCACGACGTCGGTGACCTGCCTGAGCTTGAAGTCGTCGTCGGCAAAAAGCGTCAACTCCTTCTCCTTGTGCTCGACTCGCGCATCCGAGCCCTTGAAATCGAAGCGGGTCGATATCTCCTTGTTCGCCTGCTCAATGGCATTGCGAACCTCGACCTGATTCACCTCGGAAATGATATCGAATGACGGCATGGCGGCGACCTTGCGGCGTGAGATGAGAACTTATTCTTTTCGCTTGCGCGCGAGCTTGGTCTCGATGCGCATGCGAAGAGCGTTGAGCTTGATGAACCCAGTCGCGTCCTTCTGGTCGTAGGCGCCCCGGTCTTCCTCGAAAGTCGCGACGGTCGGGTCGAACAGCGAGTCCAACTTCGAATCGCGGCCGACGACGATGACATTGCCCTTGTAGAGTTTGACGCGCACCCAGCCGTTGACCCGCACCTGCGATGCGTCGATCATCGTCTGCAGCATCGTGCGCTCGGGCGACCACCAGTAGCCGTTGTAGATCAGGCTCGCGTAGCGTGGCATCAGATCGTCTTTGAGATGCGCGACCTCGCGGTCGAGGCAGATCGATTCGATCGCCCGGTGCGCCTTCAGCATGATCGTGCCGCCCGGCGTCTCGTAGCAGCCGCGCGACTTCATGCCGACGTAGCGATTCTCGACCAGATCGAGGCGGCCGACGCCGTGCTTGCCGCCGATACGGTTGAGCTCGGTGAGTGTCTGCGCCGGAGTCATCGTTTTGCCATTGACCGCGACGATGTCACCGCGCGCATATTCGAGCTCGAGATATTCTGCCGCGTCGGGTGCTTTTTCGGGCGACACCGTCCACCGCCACATGTCTTCTTCGGGCTCCAGCGCGGGATCTTCCAGCGCGCGGCCTTCGTAACTGATGTGCAGCAGGTTGGCGTCCATCGAATAAGGGCTGCCGCCGGCCTTGTGCTTCATTTCGATGGGAATGCCGTGTTTCGCGGCATAGTCGAGCAGTTTTTCGCGCGAGGTAAGGTCCCATTCGCGCCACGGTGCAATCACGCGGATGTCCGGCTCGAGCGCGTAATAAGCGAGCTCGAAGCGGACCTGATCATTGCCCTTGCCCGTCGCACCGTGTGCTACCGCGTCGGCCTTGGTTTCGCGCGCGATTTCGATCTGCCGCTTGGCAATCAGCGGTCGCGCGATCGACGTTCCCAACAAATATTCGCCTTCGTAGATCGCGTTCGCGCGGAACATCGGATAGACGAAATCGCGGACGAATTCCTCGCGCAGGTCGTCGACGTAGATTTGGGTGACGCCGGCCGCTTTGGCCTTGGCGCGCGCCGGTTCGAGCTCCTCGCCCTGGCCGATGTCGGCGGTGAAGGTCACCACCTCGCACCGGTAGGTATCCTGCAGCCACTTGAGGATCACCGACGTATCGAGGCCGCCGGAGTAGGCGAGCACTGCTTTGTTGATGGCGCTTGCCATGCCGGTCAATCGATCCGCGCGCCGGTCTTGCGGATGACGGGCGCCCACTTGTCCGATTCGCTCCTGATCAGCGTCGCAAAATCTTCGGGGCTTCCGCCGACCAGCTCGAAGCCCTGGGCGTTGAGCGCGCTTTTCACGGACGGATCCTTGAGAATCGCATTGATTTCGGTATTGAGGCGCTGCACGATCGCGCGTGGCGTTCCGGCAGCGACCAGCACGCCGTTCCAGGCTAGTGCCTCGAACCCGGGATAGCCGGCTTCGGCGATGGCAGGCAGATCGGGAAGCAGGGGGAATCGCTTGGCGGTCGTGACAGCCAACGCTCGCAGTCTGCCGGCCTGGACCTGCGCTTGCAGCGGTTGCATGACGGCAAACATCATGTGGGTCTCGCCCTGTATCGTCGCCGTGACCGCCGGCGGAGAGCCGTTGAACGGCACGTGGACAATGTCGATACCGGCTGTCACCTTCAGCAGTTCCATCGTCAGGTGCGACGAGCTGCCGTTGCCGACCGACGCGTAATTGAGCTTACCGGGATTGGCCTTGGCGTAATCGACGAGCTCCTTCACCGATTGAATCGGCAATGATGCATTGACCGCGAGCACGTTCGGTTGGCTGGAGGTGATGATCACTGCGGCCAGATCTTTTTGCGGGTCGTAGGGCAGCGTCGCGTACAGATGCGGGCCGAACGCCAGCGGTCCGTTGAACGAAATCACCATGGTGTAGCCGTCGGGAGGCGATTTGGCGACAAAGTCGGTTGCGACCGTTCCGCCGGCGGCGGGTCGATCATCGATCACCACGGGCTGTCCGAGTCTGTCTTTCAAGCGGTCGCCGATCATGCGCGCGAGCACGTCCAGAGAGCTGCCTGCCGGCGCCGCGACGATGAACTTGATCGGCTTGTTCGGCCAGCCCTGGGCGATGGCGAACAGCGGGGCGATCGATGCCGCGGCGAACACCAAGAGCAACCAGAAGGTCCTGCGTAGGGACATGGGAGTCTCGATTATTCCGGCGTGTGGCAGACGGCTTCGATCATTGCAGCTCCCGGCAGCCCACGGCTAGCCGCTCACGCGGCCGCAAACGAGATACTCGAGCAGGGCTTTCTGCGCATGCAGGCGGTTCTCCGCCTCGTCCCACACCACGCTTTGCGGGCCGTCGATCACCGTGGCTGCCACTTCCTCACCTCGATGCGCGGGCAGGCAATGCATGAACAGCGCATCGGGATTCGCATTGGCCATCATTTCTTCGTCGACTTCCCAGCGCGCGAAGTCGCGCTGCCGCTCGGCGTTCTCGGCTTCGAAGCCCATGCTGGTCCACACGTCGGTGGTGACCAGGTCCGCTCCGCGACACGCCTGCATCGGGTCGGCGAAAGTCTGGAAGCGGCTGGTGTCGAAAATGCCGGCGCGCTCGGGCTCCACTTCGTAACCCGGGGGTGTCGAGACGTGGACGTTGAAATCGAACAGCAGCGCCGCCTGCAGCCACGTATTGCAAACGTTGTTCGAGTCGCCGATCCAGGCCACGGTCCTCCCCTGGATCGAGCCGCGATGCTCGATGTAGGTGTAGACATCCGCCAGAATCTGACAGGGGTGGTACTCATTGGTGAGGCCGTTGATGACCGGCACCCGCGAATGCGCCGCGAAGCGCTCGATGATGGTCTGCTCGAAGGTGCGGATCATGACCACGTCGACCATCCGCGAAATCACGCGCGCGACGTCCTCGATCGGCTCACCGCGCCCAAGCTGCGTATCGCCGCGGTTCAAATTGATGGCGATGCCGCCCAGCTGGTTCATGCCGGCCTCGAACGACACGCGGGTGCGCGTCGACGCCTTCTCGAACACCATGGCCAGCGTGCGATCGCGCAGCGGCTGATAGATTTCGTAGCGCTTAAAACGTTCCTTGATCCAGCGCGTGCGTTCGAACAGGTAGGCGAGCTCGTCACGGCTGAAATCCCGGAGCTGCAGAAAATGCTTGGGAGCCACAGCTGCGCTCACGACGGAAACCAAACCTGTTATCGCTGAAGAAACAGGATTTTAGCACGCGTCTTCGCGGGTATTCGTAATGCCTTCATCGATCACTAACGGTTTCATTGGATCCCCGCTTGACCGGTCCTCGAAATTTCCTCGTTCGGGCTCGTTTTGCGGGGATGACGCGAATTTTGTTCTGTCGCCCAATTCACGCGTGACGACCGATCACGCGCGACGACCGATCCCTAAATTTCGTCATTCCTGCGAAAGCGGGAATCCCGTGTCTTTATCGCTGCCGCAACGGTCGAAAAAAAAGGCGCCGCGCGGCGCCTTTTTTGGTCACCAACGACGACCGCGCTACGGCAGCGCCTTGATGGCTTGCGCCAGTCGCGCTTTGTTTCGCGACGCCGTGTTCTTGTGCACGACCTTCT
>DATNNK010000452.1:0-2355 GCA_035601875.1 Casimicrobiaceae bacterium
GATCGCGCGGATAAGCGGCCATTCGAGCCCAAGCGCCGGATACACGTGCGGGTAAAGGCCGAGGCCATGAAGCGCGATTTGCTGGTGTACCCGATGGGGGGGACCGCGGACGGCCGTTCCGGCGATCACGTCCTTCTCGCGCCTCCCTTCATCAGCGAGGCCGCAACCATTGACGCCATCGTCGAACGGCTCGGCGAGGCAGTCGATGCCGCGACCGCACGTGCCCCGTAACCGATGAGCACCGAATGTGCACCGCCTTCCCGCCAATTCTTTCGCGGCGCGCACCTTGAAACCCTGACTTCGCTAAGGAGAGACTTTATGAAAGCCTGTCGATCGATTGCATTTCTGGTGCTATTTGCCGGCGCGTTCGTCGCGCAGGCTGCGGAGCTCACCGGAACATTGAAGAAGATCAACGACAACGGGACGATTGCTCTAGGCGTGCGCGACGCCTCGATCCCGTTCTCCTATCTCGACGACAAGCAGGAAAGCGTCGGCTACTCCGTCGACTTGTGCCTGAAGGTCGTCGACGCCGTCAAGGACGAGCTCAAGAAGCCCGATCTGAAAGTCGTTAAGCAGGTGGTGACATCGGCGACGCGCATACCGCTTATCGCCAACGGCACCATCGACATCGAATGTGGCTCGACGGTCAACAACATCGAACGCCAGAAGCAGGTTGCCTTCAGCGTCACGACTTTCGTGGTCAACACCAAGCTCATTGTCAAGAAAAACGGGCCGGTGCACACATTCGGTGACATGAAGGGACGTGCGATCGCCGTCACCAGTGGTGCCAACACCGTGCAGAAAATCGCCGAGCTCAACACTCAGCGTGGACTGGGCATGACCATGTTGAATGGCCAGGATCACAACGGCTCGTTCCAGCTTCTGGAAAGCGACCGCGCGGCCGCGTTCGCCGAGGACGATATCCTATTGGCAGGGCTGGCCGCCAACTCGAAGACGCCCGACGCGTATCGCCTGGTCGAGATCGACGGCATGGCTGCCGACCCGTACGCGCTGATGCTGAGGCGCGATGATCCGCAATTCAAGGCGCTGGTCGATCGCGCGTTGGTCGCGGCGTTCAAATCCGGCGCGGCGGAAGCGATGTACAAGAAATGGTTCACGCAGCCGATCCCGCCCCGCGGCGTCACGCTCAACTTTCCCATCAGCGAGCAGCTTCGCCGCGCGTTGCGCTCTCCTACCGACTCGGGCGATCCGAAGGATTATCGGTGACGCGCCTGCGTAGGGCGGTGCGCGACGGGCGCCGTACGTTTGTACGAGTGGAGGCCAAAAAGTAAGCCGGCGATCGCGACGGCGCCGCACGTCAAGGCGAACATGTTTACTCGCGCACGGCTTCGGCCAAGTACGCTTTGAGTGGCTCCCAATACATCTTCGCCCAGCCACCTTCCAGGTGTGGCCCCGCTTCTTCGGGAAAGCCGGCCTGATCGAAGACGATTTTCGTCGAGCCGCCCTCCTCGCTCAGCTCGAAGCGGACGATCGAATAGACGCCCTCGCCCCACTTAACCGAGCGCCAGGCTTGCACCACGCGCTTGCCAGGCACCAACTCGATGTTGCGGCCTTTGATGTGCCCGCCGAAGCAGGAAAAGCTGCCGCCTTCTTGGGCGTCGATTTCCGCCGCCGCGCCTCCTGAAAACGCGCTGAACTGCTTTGCGTCGGTGAGCGCGTCGAACACTTTCTTCGCGCTCGCCTTGATCGTGACTTCCTGATGGATCGACTTGGTCACGGAAACCCCTCATCCAGGTAATGGCGAGCCAGCGGGCCGGCTCACTACGCGGCCGCTCTCCACCGTGGCACGAAGAGCCCACTCGGTCGGCTAGCGGCCCCTTATTGCGGCAACGAGCCCAGCAGCTTCGGAAGGCGCAGGCAATCGTTTAGCCGCTCGCCGCATACAGCCGCCACTCGCCGGGTACGCCCTTCAATGCATGCGCACCGCGGTCTTCGAAGCGCAAACCTGAGCCGGACACCAGATCTTTGACGGTGCTGGAGACCAGCGTTGCGCCGGCATTGGCTACCTCTGCGACGCGCGCGCCGATGTGCACCGCCATGCCTGCAACCTTGTCACCATGGAGCTCCACCTCGCCGGTGTGCAAGCCGGCGCGGATCTCGATTCCTATCTGGCGTGCAGCCTCCTGGATGCTCAGTGCGCAGCGGACAGCACGCGCCGGGCCGTCGAATGTCGC
Organism: Casimicrobiaceae bacterium; assembly: GCA_035601875.1. Classification (GTDB taxonomy): domain Bacteria; phylum Pseudomonadota; class Gammaproteobacteria; order Burkholderiales; family Casimicrobiaceae; genus PALSA-1003. The sequence continues at coordinate 2,196 of DATNNK010000452.1, forward strand.
GAAAAAACCATCGCCCGCAACATTCATCTCCCGGCCACGGAACGATGCAAGCTCACGTCGTACGACGGCATGATGGCGATCGAGACATGCTTTCCATGCCTTGTCGCCGACGCGGGCCATGCGCTCCGTGGAGCCCACAATGTCGGTAAACAGCACCGTT
>DATNNK010000453.1:0-2867 GCA_035601875.1 Casimicrobiaceae bacterium
CAACGAATCGCCCGCGTCGGAGGCTGGGAGTGGGACCGGACAAGCAACAACATCGTGTGCTCGGATGAGGCGTTGCGGATCCTCGGCGTCAATCCGGGGCAATTCAATTCGCGCCCATCCGAAATCCGGAATCTCGTTCACGCGGAAGATCGCAGGGCGTTCGGTCGCTGGCTCGTCCAGCTGGCAGGGGCCAAGGTGTTGCAAGGGCTCGACGTGCGCATCATTGGACATGGCGGGGAACTGCATCATGTGCACGTGCTCGGCGAAGCATTGCTGGGCGCCACCGGCCGCGTCCTCGGTCTCGTGGGAACGATCCAGGATGCCACCGAACGCACCCGCACGATCCAGCAAATGCATCGCCTGGCTTACTTCGACGTGGTTACGGAGCTCCCGAACCGCTCCCGCTTCCACGAAAAGCTTGCTGAGACGCTCGAAGCCGCCAAGCGCGACGGTACGGCGTTCGCGATCATGTTCCTCGACCTCGACCAGTTCAAGCGCATCAACGATACGCTGGGCCACGCGGTTGGCGACGACCTGCTGCGTGTCATCGCGCAGCGGCTCACGCGCGGCCTGCGTCCGGACGACGTCGCCGGGGTGACGCATGCGAAGGCCATGGAACCACACGTGTGCCGTCACGGTGGCGATGAGTTCATCGTGCTCCTCAACGGCGTGGCAACAGAAGAGGATGCCGCGCGGGCGGCGACCCGCTTGCTGGCGATACTCGCGCAGCCGATCGTTCTAGGCACGCACGAGGTTTTCATTTCGGCTTCCATCGGCATCGTGCTTTATCCACGCGACGGCGAGGACCTCGACACACTGCTCAAGAATGCGGACGTGGCGATGTACCATGCGAAGGCTCAGGGTCGCAGCCGCTTCTTCTTCTATAAGGATTCCATGCGCGCGGCCTCGGCGCAGCAGCTTTCGATCGAGCATGATTTGCGCAAGGCGCTCGAAGGCGAGCAGTTCGAACTGTACTACCAGCCACAGATAGAGATACGCACAGGCAGAATCGTCGGCGTCGAGGCGCTGATACGCTGGAACCATCCGACGCTCGGAATGCTCGGACCGGCCCACTTCATCGGTGTCGCGGAAGAAGCCGGGCTGATCATGGGGATCTGGGAATGGGTCCTTGTCGCGGCGCTGATCCAGCACAACGCCTGGCTGGCGCAGGGTCTTCCCGAGGTCACGATCGCGGTTAACCTTTCGAGCGTGCAGTTCAGCGATCCGGCGCTCGCCGAGCGCGTCGAGGAAATCGCTCGCGTGGTCGGCGTTCCGCTCGACTATCTGGAGTTCGAGGTCACCGAATCCATGCTGCTGGTCGATTCGGACGCGGCACTCAAGACGCTGACGGCGCTGCGCGCGATGGGCGTCAAGATCGCCATCGACGATTTCGGCACCGGCTATTCATCGCTGTCGTACCTAAGACGCCTGCCGCTGGACAAGCTCAAGCTTGACCAATCGTTTATCCGCGATGCTGGCAACGAGGGGGACGTTGCGATCACTCGCGCGATCATTGCGATGGCGCAAAGCCTGAAGCTCGCGGTGGTGGCCGAGGGCGTAGAAACTCAGGCGCAGATCGACCTCCTCCTGAGCCTGGGCTGCACGACGGTCCAGGGCTTCCTGCTCGGCCGCCCCTTGCCCGCTGCCGCGACCGCGAAGTTGCTGCGCGCGAGCGCGACGAATGCCGACTCGCCGGTCGCGCACCGAAGTGATACGAGCTGGACCAACATCTTGCAGGCCAAGCCTGCGGCTGTGGTAGAGGCCAAGGGAAACGGCGACATCTCTATCGTTGCATCACCACGATGACGTAGGGCAGATGCCGCTACGCGTGGGTGTACGCCCACCACAAAAAGCCACCTAGCACTGCATAGAGAAGAAGCGATCGGCCGCCGAGCTTTATGTCCTGAAAAGACGGCAGCGCAGCGAAGAGCGCCGTGGCGGTCAGATAGCCGGCAAGGAGCCACCATCCCCACTGACTGTCGTTCCACAGCGGCAGCAACACGTGGACGACGCACAGCCACGCGATCGGCAGAAGAAGCAGCGGAGCGAGAGCGACAAACGCGCCGTTCATAAGCCCGATATTGCCAAAGGAGACCGATCCCAGCCGCCAGGTATGGCCCTGCGCTCTTGGCCAGATCGAAAACCCCCGCGGCTTCGCCAGCAGGAGCAACCCGACGACAAAGTGCGCCAGCTCGTGAGCGATCGTGCCGGGTAGCGATAGCAAGGCTATGCGCCACATGGAATTGCGTACGGCGCACAGGAGCGCAACGAAAATCAGCACCAACGCCACGCTCGGGATGAAGCCCGCGTGGGCGAGGTATGAGCGCAGGTATTCCATGCGCTCATTGTGCAATACACCAGGTCAAATCGCGATGAGCCGGGAACCCGCTGCACGCTATCCTTGACGCGCTGAAGAACTGTCAAGACGCCAGAGGCTGGCCGGCTGCAGAACGCAGAGAACGGCGCTGAACTGTCCAACGGCGTCCGCTGACTGCTTTTTGTCGTTCGCCAATGTCGTAGTGCGGCCCAATAACAGGCCTTTGATTAGCCCGAGGGAACTGGCTCGACCAGTAATTCGTTAAACTGCCAGCTATTACGCGACGGCCGGGAGTGTTACCCATGGGCGCGACGGTAGACGAAGCCCGGGCCAGGGCCGCGAGGACCTACAACGCCGCGGCCGATGTCTATGATGATCCGGCGAACTCCTTCTGGGAGCGGTTCGGTCGCAGGACGGTCGAGCGACTGCAGCTACGCAAGGGCGCCATGGTTCTGGACGTCTGTTGTGGCAGCGGCGCATCCGCGCTGCCCGCGGCCGAGATCGTGGGGCCCTCCGGATTTGTCCTCGGTATCGATCTTGCGGATCGACT
>DATNNK010000454.1:0-3779 GCA_035601875.1 Casimicrobiaceae bacterium
TTCATGGAGCCTACGCAGATGAATATCATCGATACGCTGGAACAGGAAGAAATTGCCCGCCTGGGCAAGACCGTGCCCGAGTTCTCGCCGGGAGACACCGTCATCGTCAATGTCAATGTCGTCGAGGGTGAGCGCAAGCGCGTGCAGGCCTACGAAGGCGTGGTGATCGGCAAGCGGAACCGGGGCCTGAACTCCTCGTTCGTCGTGCGCAAGATTTCGAGCGGCGAGGGCGTGGAGCGAACATTTCAGACCTATTCACCGCTCATTGCGAGTATCGAAGTGAAACGCAAGGGCGACGTGCGGCGGGCAAAGCTTTATTACCTGCGCGATCGTTCGGGAAAATCGGCTCGCATTCGCGAAAAGCTCGCGCACCGCGAGGGCGGCAAGCAGGGCGAGTAAGCATCCGCCTCCAGCGCGGACCCACGGAAGATCAGGAAAGCGGCCGAAACGGCCGCTTTTTTATGGCCGCGGGGCGACCCAACCGGCGCGTTCGGAATCAGAGCCTCATCAAGGGACTGACGTAGCACGGCAGCGAATGCCGCGGGGCGCCACTCCGAAGCCCTGTTCGGAGCCGCGATATCCCTCGACTTGCATTGGAACCCCATTTCCCGGAGTATTCCAATGTCAGAATCCGTCCCTTTTTGGCCCAGATAAGTAATGAAAGCGACGTTGTACGAAGCGCTCGGTATTCCGCAGCTTGCCTCCGACGACGAAGTGCGGGCCGCGCTGCGCCGCCTGATCCGAAAATATTATGCGAAAACGCGCGACGGACAGGGCAATGTCGAAGAAGCACTCCGCTTTATAAATCATGCCAGTCGCATACTGAGCGACCGCGACCATCGGCTCCATTACGACAAGGAGCTCTCCGTTACCACCGAGGCCAATACCGAGCAGCGGATCGCGCATTTCGTGAGCAATGTCGCGGGCACGCTCGGGGGAAGTGCGACCGGCGATGACGTTATCGACATCGACGAAAAGGCATTGACGCTGCCTTCGAACTTGCCGGAAAAGCATCCCCATCATCCCGGTTTGACCGAACGCGTCGCCTCGATCGGACGCTCGACGCTCGGACAGCTTGCGCTGTGTGTTTTCTTCGGCGCTTTCATCGCGGCCGCGATCGTGTTCGTGACGCCCACCGACGCGGTGCTTGTCGCGAAGCAGGTTCTGGTCTGGCTGACACTGTTGCTGCTCGCACTCGCTGTGGTCTATGGGGTCGTCCACGGCTTGGCGTGGATACGTCAACGCAGAATCAGCCCGGAGCCGGTGCCGGTCCCGCAAACCGACCTGGCGATTCTGAACTGGCGACGGGAAAAAAGCGTCTTTTTGGGAACGGACGCTCCCCAGGAGGACGCGAGCTGGATCTTCCAGTTGCGCATGGCCGAGCTCGAGCGCGCGAAAGCCGGCCGCACCAGCGAGCCGCGGCCATGGAACCGCCTGGCGGCGCGGCTGTTCGATTATTCGATCTGGGGACTGGTGCTCGCGCTTCTGCTCTCGGCGCTGCACAGCTCGGGCATGATCAGCGACAGTACGGCGTTCTGGGTCGGGCATCCCTTGTTCGCGCCGATCCTGATCACGTTGAGTTGGGTGCCGATCGAGGCACTGCTGATCGCGGCGCTCCAGCTCACTCCGGGCAAATGGCTGTTCGGCATTTATCTCCAGTTTTCCATAAGCGACGCCTACGCCCGGCGCGACGTCCGGGCGCAACTGCGCCGGGCGCTGCGACGCTCGTTTCGTGTCTGGTGGGAGGGCATTGCCTGCGGATTTCCCCTGTTAGCGCCGATATTGGTCGCGATCGCCTACGAGAAGATCGCGCAACGTGGCGAGACCGACTGGGATTTCGCGGAGGATTGTCTGGTGACCCATAGCCCGCCAGGAGTGCTGAATACCATTACCGGCGTGGTTGGATTGGCGGCCATGCTCTGGCTCTACGGTGTCGCCTGGCATGAGCCGATGGCCGACTCGATCAGTGCTGCCAAAAACGCCGTCGTCGCCTGGGTGCCGTCGCCGCCGTCGTTGCTGCCGCGTGGTTTTCAGGGCGACGTTGGCAAGATCAGCGCGATCGCCAAAGGCATAGGCGCGTCGTTGCAGGGTCCTGACGTTCCGCTAGCCACCTCCGCCAATGATGTCGATACGACCGCCCTGTTTGCGGACCGGCAGGCGCGACTTTCGCTTTTCCGCGGCGAAGGGCCGCGCATGCTGCAGGCCGGGAACTGGCGCCGCGCGACTGAGATTTGCCGCGCCTGGTCCGACCTTGAATTCTGGAGCGCCGAGCCGTGGCGATGTCTGGGGTACTCGCTTCAGGCGCAGGGCCGCCACCAGGAGGCGATCAACGCATTCCGCAAGGCCGCGCAATACGATCCCACGGATCGAACCCTCGAATCGGCGATCGACAAGAGCCAGCGCGGCATCGTCGCCGACTTCCTCAACCGATACCGGCGCTAGCGTACTGAGTACGCTAGGCTCCCGGGCTCGCGCCTTCGGACTCGCTCGCGGCGTCCTCGGCTTCGATACTGCGGCGCACGGCCTCCATATCCAGTGCTTTGGCTGCGACAAGCACATGCTCCAAAGCACCGGCGCCCAGCGCTCCAGCTTCCGAGAACACGATGATGTTATCGCGAAAGATCATCAGCGTCGGAATCGATCGAATGCCGAACTGCGCGGCGATTTCTGGTTGATCTTCGGTGTTGACCTTGGCGAACAAGGCATCCGGATGCCTTGCAGCGGCAGCAGCGAAGACCGGCGCGAACGCACGGCAGGGCGCGCACCACGGTGCCCAGAAGTCGACGATCGCCAAGGGATGATCGTCGATAGATTTCGCGAAATTATCCGACGTGAGCTCGAGGACGCTCGTGGTGTCGTCAGCGACGCTCGCTTGCTTACTGGTTTCGGTCATGGCTGATCCCGCGTTTTGCCGGCGAAGATGCGCGGCAGACTTAGGCGCGATGTCGCTTTGGACTTACTTGCGCTTAAGCAAGAAGAAGAACGCCCCGTCCTGCTCGCCGTGCTGCAAAAGTTGATTTCCGGTCTGCTTCGAAAAAGCCTGAAAATCGCGGACCGCCGCCGGATCGGTCGCGAGGATGCGCAACACCTGGCCGCTCTGCATGTCGTTGAGAGTTTTCTTGGTGCGCAGGATCGGCAGCGGGCAGTTCAGCCCCCGCGCATCAACCTCCCGATCAAAATGAACAATCGCTTCCATTATCGGACCCTAACTCGCAAGCGCTAATCGCGCGACGTCCGGCCTGCGATGCCGCCGCCGACAGGAGCGCCTTCAATCGCGCGCCGTCGAGAATTTGCAACATGGGGGTGCTAATGCCCGACCGCAAGTATAACAAGCCGTAGCGCTCTTCTTCGCGGCGCAGTTCACAACACGCCGCAATGCCGGCGCACGGCAGCGGCGAGAGCGACGACGTACACGTCTAGCGACGGATCTTTTCCAGCAACGCGCTGGTCGAGCGGCCGGCGAGGAGTGGGATGGATTCGAAGCGCCCGCCCCAGCCACGCACTTCGGCGGCGCCGACCGTGGTTGCGACGTCGTAATCTCCGCCCTTGACGATGACATCGGGATGACACTGCAGCACGAGCTGAAGGGGAGTCTCTTCCTTGAAAGCTACGACCAGGCTCACCGATTCCAGCGCCGCGAGAACCGCCATCCGATCCTCGAGCGGATTGAGCGGTCGTTCGGTGCCTTTGTTCAGCTTGCGAGCCGAAGCGTCGGTGTTGACGCCGACCACCAGCGACGCGCCGAGACGGCGCGCGTGGTCAAGGTAGGTGACGTGGCC
>DATNNK010000455.1:0-3495 GCA_035601875.1 Casimicrobiaceae bacterium
TTTCGTTTGGCCAGGGTTGCGGCCTGGGTCACATTGCCTCCGGTGATCTTCAGCAGCCGGACAAGATAGTCCCGCTCGAACTGCTTGCGGGCCTCCTCAAACGGGGCGAGCACCCCGGCGTCCTCGCGCAGCGCCCCTTGCACTAAGGTCGCAGGAATCACGCTAGTGGTCGCGAGCGCGACCGACTGCTCGAGCAGATTGAGTAGCTGCCGTACGTTGCCGGGCCACGGCGCGCCGATCAGCAGCGCCATCGCGTCGGGCGCCAAAGTCGGCACTGGCTTCTTGTAGCGCTCGGCAAGCTTGCGCAGGAAATGCGTGGCGAGCAGCGGGATATCCTCGCGGCGCTCGGCGAGCGGCGGCAATTTCATCGACACGACGTTGAGCCGGTAATACAGGTCTTCGCGGAATTCGCCCGCCGCCTTCTGCGCGTCCAGGTCGCGATGGGTGGCGGAAATCACGCGCACGTCGATAGGTATCGATAGCGTCGCCCCGACCGGCCGGACTTCTGCTTCCTGTAACACCCGCAGCAACTTCACCTGCAAGGCAAGCGGCATGTCGCCGATCTCGTCCAAGAAAATCGTTCCGCCGTCGGCCGCCTGAAACAAGCCCTTGTGCGCCTGCACCGCACCGCTGAACGCGCCGCGCGCGTGGCCGAACAATTCGGACTCGAGCAGCGGCTCGGGGATTGCACCGCAGTTGACCGCGACGAACGGCTTGCCGGTACGGCGGCTGGCGCGGTGAATCGCTCTTGCCAGAAGCTCCTTGCCGGTGCCTGATTCACCGAAGATCAGCACGCTTGCGTCGGAATCCGCCACCAGTCGTGCCTGCCGCAGTAAATCTTCCATGCGCGGACTGCGGGTAATGATTCCGGAGCGCCATTCGGCCGTCGTTTGCGAAGCTGGCTCCGACTCGCCGCCACTCAGACGCACGGCAGCGGCGACCTTCTGCAGCAGCTCCTGGCTGTCGAAGGGCTTGGTCAGAAAACCGAACACCCCGCGCTGCGTCGCGAACACCGCCTCGGGAATGGTGCCGTGCGCGGTCAGGATGATCACCGGCAATGCCGGATGTTGGCGATGAATGGCGTCGAACAGCGCGAGGCCGTCGATGCCCGGCATCTTGAGATCGGTTATCACCGCCGCCGGGCGCGCGACGGCCAGCGCGGCGAGCGCAGTCTCGCCGCTGTCTGCGGTGCGCACTCGATAGCCCGCGGATGTAAGGCGCAAACTAATCAGCTTCAGCAGATCCGGATCGTCGTCGACCAGCAACACGTCGCCGGAATGGGGCATATTGATCTTCATCTTCCTGTACCTCCGCCACCACCGCCGCCGCCGGCGCCGCCTGCATTGCGATTGCGTTCCAGCAGCAGACTACGTTCAACCGCGCGCAGTTGATCCAGTTTCTCCTGCGCCGCGGCGCTTTTCCTTCGTTCCTCGCCCGTTGCGCGCATCCGTTCCGCAATTTGCGCCAGCAGCACCGCGGCGAGCTGTTTCACAGGTGACGCTCCCGGGGTTTTGCCGCTGACGCTTTCCAGGAGGGCCATCGCCCGCGCATCGTCAGGCGGTCCGGCGCCAGGCAGCGTTAGCAAGACTGCGGCGCGAATCCGGTTCGGCTCGGTCCGGGCCCGATTGAGCGCTTGCATCGCCGCCGCGAGATCGCGCCGCAGCTCCTCGTTGGATTCACCGGTGTAGTGCTGAAGGTCGAAGAGGAGCGCGATGGTCTGTTGCTCCTCCTCATTGATCGGCGCGGGCGACGCGGCGGACGGCTCGACCCCGACAGGCGTCGCTGGCGCCGGCAGCACGGGCTGGGGCACTGGCGGGGAAGGCACGGCGCCGGGCGCCGCCGTTTGCGCAATCCGGATCCGACGCATTGGCTCCGCACCCAAGGGCGCCATGCTCGAGGCACAGGCGAGCACCATCGCGAGCATGACACCGCCGCGGTTCAGACAGGCGCCGCCCTCGCGCATGGCTACGCTTCGCCCTCGAGGGTGACGGTGTTGGTCGAGCTTCTCGCGGCCCCAGGCCCGAAACCGGCCGCCAGTGGCAACCACAGACGAAAGCGCGCGCCTCGCGCGCCATCGGCCCGATCGAGCACTTCGATTCTGCCGCCGTGCGCGAGTGCGTATTCGCGCGCGATGGCCAGGCCCAGACCCGACCCTTTGATCCTGCCTCCCGGCGCAATCTTGCCCTGGTAGAACGACTCGAATATTCGCGGCCGCTCGTCCGGATCGATGCCCGGACCCTGGTCGATGACATCCAGCACCGCAAAATCGCCTTCAATCGCAAGGTCGAGCTTGATCGGCGAAGAGCGCGGCGCGTACTTGATGGCGTTCGAAACCAGATTGTCGATGATGGCCCGGATTTTCTCGCCGTCGCCGACGACGATCGCCGGCGAAAGGGTGGCCTCGAAAGTGAGCAGGCGCGCGAACGCGGCCAGCTTGTGCTCGCGCATCACTCGCCGCAGCACGTCGACCAATGCAACCGGACCCAGCGTCTGCGGCTCCATGCTGCGCGTTTGATGATAGGTCAGCAGATCTTCGATCAGCTTTTGCAGCGACAAGGTGTTTTCGCGCACGATGCGCACAATCTCCTGTTGCTCCGACGAAAGTTCGCCCCCGACCCGGTCGCGCAGCAGCTCGGCGCCTTCACGGACCGCGGTCAGCGGCGTTTTGAGTTCGTGTGAAACGTGCCGCAAAAAACGATTCTGCTGCTCCTCGAGCTCGCGCAGCCGCGAGCGCAGCCATTCGAGCCGCTGCCCGAGGTAGCGCATGTCCTGCGGACCATTGACCTCGATGGCATGAGTAAAGTCCGCGCTTCCCATTTGCCGGATCGCCTGATCGAGCTGACGGATCGGCCGCGCAATCAATACCGCAAACAGGATGGCGAGCGCCAGCGCGATCAATCCCGCGGCAAGTGCAAGGTAGCCCCATCGCTTGCTCCCTTCGGCCGCCGTTTCCTGAATGTGCTCGATCTCGCGCTCGGTCAGGCGCGTGGTCGCGGTCACCATCGCTTGCGCGCCCTCGGCGATGTTGGCGTAGCCTTCGGCCAGGGTCGTCGTGGCATTGGGTGGTCGATGCGGGGCCTTCAGCAGCGTGAACAGACGGCTTTCGCTGTCGGTGAGTCTTTCGAGCTGCTCCAGTTGCGCGCGGTCGAGCGGCAACTGCGAGAGCTGCTGCGAGGTCTGTCGAAAATCGAGCCGCAGGCGCGCGTAGTCGTCGATCAGTTGTGGATCTTCGAGAATCAGATGCTGACGCACCAGGCGTTCGAGTGTTGTCGCCTGTTCGTAGAGCTGTCTGCTGGCGTGACCGGCTTGCGCCGCCTGCAATACCGCTTGCTGGCTCTGCGTTCCCAGACGATCGAGACTGACGATCAACTCCACCAGCGCGTAGAGCAGGGGCAGGCTGACCAGCAGGAAGCCGAGCAGGATGAACTTGAGGAATGAACGCGGGTAGTACACGAAAGGCGGGTATCAGCAGCGGCCCGCTATAATCGAGTTGGA
>DATNNK010000456.1:0-10056 GCA_035601875.1 Casimicrobiaceae bacterium
AGATACCCTTGCAACTCTTGCTCGAAACGCCGGAGTAGCCGAGCGCGCGCGCCGCCGGAAACGCGTCGAGGGTTGCGTCGGACTCGTCGATCAACAGCGGCTTCGAGCGCGCAAGCTCCGATACATCCGTTTCCAAAGCCAGCGCACGAGGCAGCGGCTGCTCCAGGTACAGCGTCGCGGCAACCAAGCGGGCGAGCGAAGGCGTCGCGACGGCCTTACGCCAGAATTCGGCGATCGTCGTCACGTCCGCGAACTGCTCATTGCCGTCCAGCGTGACGGTGTACTCCGGCAACCTGTCGAGGACGACGGCGATCTCGGTCAGGCGACGCAGGTCCGCATCAGGATTTCCACCGAGCTTGAGCTTGAAGTATCGGTTCCCGTAGACATCGATTACCTGCTCGAGTGTCTTCGGCAAACCATCACCGGCGCTGCCGCCCGCGTCGTGCGTCTCGATCGGATCGAGCATGCCCACCGTGTGGCGGGCCGCAATTCGGGCGAGAGACCCGAGCCCGCCAAGGAATCGGCCAAGGTCGAAGCGCGCAAGGTCGGGAGTGAGCGAGGTGTCGATGCCGGGCGCGTTATCGCGAATCGCGACGTTGAACGACACACCCAGCGCGCGACACAGTGCATCGAGGATCGCGCGATCGATGAGCGACGGACCGTAATTGGACGCGAGCGCGTTCAGTCCCAGTGCCTCGCCAGCAGCCAGCAACGAGCCGTAGTGCGCCGTCGCGTGGCCGAACGCCGTGCGCGATGACGTTTCCGAGGCATAGGCGTCCGCCGCGTTGGCTAGCGCCTTTCGCAAATCCGAAACGTTTTCGGCATTCGATTTCTCAGGCGACTTGTCGAACCATTTAGGAATCATCAACTCGGCCGCCGCGCCTTGCGCCTCGGCGCCGCTCGACGCCGTGTCGGCAAGCCGGATCCGCGCGCGCACGAAGGCCTGCGGTGCATGCGTCACCGTCGCCGCGCCGAAGCGAAACGGAACGCGCAGCGCGACCGGGCGCTCGTAGAGCTCGATCGCGATCACGCGAAATGTCGGTGCAGTCATGGAAGCGATCGGCGAGACGCTCCGCTCACGCGTCCAGCGAGCCCTGAGCGTAGAAATGCGCTCGGATTTTCTGTGCAAGCGCGCCGAATTCGACACCGCCCATCATCGCCAGCGTTCGCGGGCGCGGCAACGGCACATCGTAAATCGCAGCAATCGAACCCGGACGCTCGGTCATGACCAGTACCCGGTCGGATAGAAAAATCGACTCGGGAATGCTGTGCGTAATGAGCAACACGGTTTTCCTTGCCGCCGACCAGATGCGCTGGAGCTCGAGGTTCATTTTCTCGCGAGTCATCGCATCGAGCGCGCCAAACGGCTCGTCCATCAGCAGGATCGCCGGATCGTGCACCAGAGCGCGGCAGATGGACGCGCGTTGCTGCATGCCGCCGGAAAGTTGCCACGGATACTTATTCTCGAATCCTTTCAGTCCGACCATCTCCACCAGCTCGCGAGCGTGTTCGAGACCGCGGCCGTGCGGCAGCTTGCGTACTTCGATCTGAAGCATGATGTTTTCGAGAACGGTGCGCCATGCCAGCAGTACATGGTTCTGGAACACGATGCCGATGCTGCCTGCGGGCCCTTCGACGCGCTTGCCGGCGATCTCGATCGACCCTCGCGTCGCGGGAAGGAGGCCTCCGACCAGCTTTAAGAGCGTGCTCTTGCCACAACCGCTCGGTCCGACAATCGAGAGGAACTCCCCCTCGCGAATGTCGAACTCCAGCGGTTTGAGCGACTCGACTTCGCCTTCGGCGGTGCGGTAGGCTTTCGCCACTCCGAGCATGCGAATCAGCGCCGGGCGCGTCGAATCGCTCGGAGCCGTTTGCATGGTCGAAGCGCCCAAGGCAGATCAGGGAAGATAGTCGAGCACGACCCAGTCTTCAGCCTTGCCCTTAGTCGCGGGGTCGAGGCCGCCGTACTGCGCAAGCAGATCGAGCGACTCGCGCACATCGGACATCGAGACGCGCAGCGGACGCTCCTTAGCTGTCTCTTTGGTGTGATAGAGCGCGGTCGTTTGTTTGAGACCAATGATCAGCGTCTCGCGTACGCCGGCTTTGGAGTTGGCCTTGAGCATCGCATCGACGGCGGCCTCGGGATTCTTTTCGGATTCCTCGAGCGCCCGCGTCGTGGCACGCAGGAAACGCTTGACCATGTCGGGCTTGGACTTGAGCGTTTCACTGTTGACGATAATGCCTGAGCTGATCATGTTCACGCCGTAATCGGCGAAGCGAATCGGGTAGACCGGCTTCTTGGTCGCGTCCTGAAGCTTGATCGCCTGATCCATGACATAGCCAAGCAGCAGGTCGGCCTGTCCATTCATGACCGCGTTGAGCTTGGTCTGGGCGTCGCCGGCAACGGTCTTGAAATCGGTTTCCTTGATCCCTGTCTTCTTTAGGAACAGCGGCCAGATCTGCGACATCGAGTCGCCCGGAGTAATCGCCACGGTCTTGCCGACGATGTCCTTGGGGGCGCGGATATTCTTTTCGGCAAATCCCATGACCGACATTGGCGAGAGTTGCAGCGCAACGCCGACGCTTTTGACGGGCGCGCCCTTGGCGGCTGCTTTGATCATCGTCGGGACATCGACATAGCCGAAGGTGGCGGTGTTGGCCGCGACGGCCTGCACCGTCACGCCCGAGCCCCGTCCCTCCTGGATGTCGAGATCGATGCCCTCCTGATCATAGAACCCGCGCTCCTTGCCGAGAAAGAACGGCGCGTGCTCGCTGTACAAATACCAGTTGAGCATCAGGACGACCTTGTCCTTGGGTTGGCCTTGAGCGGCGCCGGAGCACAACATCGTCGTGGCGACGACAATCGCCACAAACCTCAATAATGACTTCATGAATTCCTCCTTGGGATGGGCGGGAACGCAACGGGTCAGGCGGTAACGGTCATGACGTCGGCACGTCGAGACTGGTGCCATGGGATCATCATCTTCTCGACGACGTCGACGATGGCAAACAGGATCACCCCCATCATCGAAAGCACGAACAGCGCGGCGAACATCAGCGGCAGATCGAAGTTTCCGTTGGCAATCTGCAAGACATAGCCGATGCCCGAGTTCGAACCTACGAATTCGCCGACGACCGCGCCGACGACCGCCAGCGTAGCGGAGACTTTCAGTCCGCTGAAGATGCTTGGAAGCGCCTGAGGAAGGCTGAACTTCAGAAACATTTGCAAGCGAGAGGCGCGCATCGACCGGGCGAGATCGATCATCTCGGTCTCCATCGACTTGAAGCCCATAACCGTAGCCACGACAACGGGAAAAAATCCGAGCAGAAATGCCGAGATTACCTTGGGAAAGATGCCGAATCCGAACCAGACGACGAACAGCGGTGCGATCGCGATCTTGGGTACGCTCTGAGAGAACACCAGCAGCGGGTAGACGTAGCTTTCGACCAGCCTGGAGTAGGCGATCAGCATCGCGATGGGTATCCCGAAAAGGATCGAGAGCCCGAATCCACCCAATGTTGCATAACCCGTGAACAGGCTCTCCCGCCACAGCCGCGGCCATTCGGCGACGAGCATCTTGGCAACGTCCCAAGGCGCAGGAATGAGGTACGGCGGAATCTTGAAAATCCTGATCACGAGGTCCCAAAGGACGAATATCACGACGATCAGAATCAGCGGGCGCGCCAGCTGCGATTCAACCACACGCCGCGGCCACAGGTGCACGGTGGACATCGATGCAACTCCTCCTGACAACGTTGCCGGCAGATAGTGGCGCCAACAGCTACCGGTGTTCGGCTGAACGATCTTGGTCTCGGCCGCTTCCCTTAACCTGCTCGCGCAGGTTAGCCTCGCCCAGATCGTACGCGCTCACACCTATCGGTGCTCGCCCACTCTTACGATCTTCATCGCGTTGGTGCCGCCTGACTTGCCCATGGGCTCGCCGATGGTTAGTACGATCAGGTCGCCGCGCTGGACCTGGCCACGGGTCAGCAGCAGATCCTCGGCGGCGCGCAGCACCGCCTCGCTGTCGTCTCCCTGCTCGAGATAGAGCGGCTGCACGTTGCGGTAGAGCGACATCTTTCGCTGCGACGAAACCTCGGGTGTCAGCGCGAAGATCGGACAGCCGCAATTGTGGCGCGACATCCACAACGCGGTCGAGCCGGACTGGGTCAGCGACGCAATGGCCTTGACCTGAAGATGGAACGCGGTAAAGAGCGCGCCCATCGCGATCGACTGGTCGATGCGGGTGAAGGTGCGATTGAGAAAATCCCGATCGAGCTCGACTTCATACGACTTCTCGGCCTCGGTGCAAATCTGGCTCATCGCTTCGATGGTTTCCACCGGAAAGCGCCCGGCAGCGGTTTCCGCCGAGAGCATGACCGCGTCAGTGCCGTCGAGCACCGCGTTGGCAACGTCGGACACCTCCGCGCGGGTCGGCACCGGATTGTAGATCATCGATTCCATCATCTGCGTGGCGGTGATGGTGAGCTTGTTTCGCTCGCGTGCGAGCCGGATCATCCTTTTTTGCAACCCGGGAACCGTCGCATTGCCGACTTCGACCGCGAGATCGCCGCGTGCGACCATGATGCCGTCGGATGAATCGATGATCTCCTCGAGCGCAGTGATCGCCTCGGCTCGCTCGATCTTCGCGATCAGAAGGGCCTTGCCGCCCGCGGCGCGCAAGAGCTGCCGCGCCATATACATATCTTCCTTGTTCTTCGGGAACGAGACGGCCAAGTAATCGGCGTCGATCGCGACCGCAGTCTTCATGTCCTCCATGTCCTTGGCGGTCAGCGCCGGAGCAGTGAGCCCCCCGCCCTGACGATTGATGCCCTTGTTGTTCGACAGCACGCCGCCGACTTCTACCCGCGTCACGATTTCGTTGCCACGCACCGACTCGACCCGCAGCCGGATCAAGCCATCGTCGAGGAGGAGCACCGCGCCGGGCGCTACGTCGCGCGGCAGCTCCTTGTAGTCGAGGCCCACACCTTCTTCGTCGCCAAGCTCGCGGTCGGCATCGAGCACGAATGTTTGCCCGCTCTTGAGGGTGACTTTGCCGAGCGCGAACTTGCCGACGCGGATCTTGGGCCCCTGCAGGTCCGCCATGATCGCCACTTCGCGGCCGATCGAATGCGCCGCGTTGCGGACCAGCGTGGCCCGTTGCTGGTGATCGTCGGCGGTGCCGTGAGAGAAATTCAGACGCATGACATCGACGCCGGCGGCGAGCATCCGCGTCAGAACATCGAGGCTGCTGCTCGCGGGCCCTAGTGTCGCGACAATCTTGGTCGTTCTCTGCATATCGTTCCTGATTAGACAGCCGCCCTTGATCGGTTCAGGCCGCGGCCCGCTTTTCGAGCATCTCCACCGCGGGAAGCTTCTTGCCTTCGAGGAATTCGAGAAAAGCGCCGCCGCCGGTGGAAATGTAACCCATGCGGTCCTTGACGCCATATTTGGCGATCGCGGCCAGCGTGTCGCCGCCTCCGGCGATGGAAAATGCCGGCGATTCGGCGATCGCCAGCGCCAGCGCTTTAGTACCTTCGCCGAAGGCATCGATCTCAAACACGCCGACCGGGCCGTTCCAGACGATCGTTCCCGCCTTGGCAATGATCGTCTTCAACGCCATCACGGTTTGCGGCCCGAGGTCCAGAATCATGTCGTCGACGCCGATGTCCGAGATCGCCTTCAGGGCCGGGGTCGCCGTTGCGGATAATTCCTTCGCCACGACCGCGTCGACCGGTATCGGGACCTTGCCCGGAAACGCTTCGAGGATGCCCTGTGCCTCGCCCACGAGGCCGGGTTCCGCGAGCGAGATGCCGATGTGGCCGCCGGCTGCGAGCACAAAGGTGTTCGCAATCCCGCCGCCGATGATCAGAGTGTCGACCTTCGCCGCGAGATGGGTCAGTACCGACAGCTTGCTCGACACCTTGGAGCCGGCAACGATGGCCACCAGAGGTCGAGCCGGATGCGCCAGTGCCTTTCCCAGCGCATCAAGCTCGGCCGCCAGCAAGGGGCCGGCGCAGGCGACCGGCGCGTATTTGGCGATGCCATGGGTCGAAGCCTCCGCTCGATGCGCGGTTCCGAAGGCGTCGTTGACATACACGTCGCACAGCGCCGCCATTTTTTTCGCCAGATCGTCACTGTTTTCTTTTTCACCGGCGTTGAAGCGGCAGTTCTCCAGCAAGACGACATGGCCCGGCTCGAGCGCCTTGAGCCAGGCGCCGCCGTCGACCCAGTCGCGGACCAAGGGCACTTCCGTGCCCAGCAGTTGCGACAGGCGGCTGGCGATCGGCGCCAGCGAATCCTCCTCGGTCCACAGCCCTTCCTTGGGCCGTCCGAGATGCGACGTCACCATCACCCGCGCGCCGGCATCGAGCGCCTGCCTGATGCAGGGAACGGACGCGCGGATGCGGGTGTCATCGGTGATGTTGCGTTGGTCATCCTGCGGAACGTTTAAATCGGCGCGTATGAATACCCGTTTTCCCGCAACTGTCGTGTCGGAAAACCGATTAAAAGTCATGGCCGGGATCTCATGGTCGGCGACCGATGTCAGCGCTCCGGCGAGACCGGAGGGCGGACGCCCCGGGCACGCAACGCGTTCAACTCGTCGAGCGCACGGCTGGCCGTGCTAACGAACAGAAATGGAAACAGGGCGTGCGCCATCGCCGCGAGTCCACCGAGCGTCATGCGCGCGCCGAATAAAAGGGCGAAGCGGCCATGCTGTGCGTAGGTCTCGCCCACGGAAGACGGATGGGCGGTAAAGAGATTGGTCATGACATTCCCTTTGGTCGCTATCGGGCCGCCATCAAGGCCATCGTCGTGTCCAGCATGCGATTGGAAAAGCCCCATTCGTTGTCATACCACGAAGATACCTTGACCAGCCTTCCCGAGACCTTGGTGAGCGTCGCATCGAACACCGAAGAACGTGCGTCGTGGTTGAAATCGATCGAAACCAGAGGCCCGGTGTTGTAGCCCAAAAGTCCCGCCAGCGGCCCGGACTCGGAGGCGGATTTCATGATTGCGTTGATCTCGTCGACGCTCGTATCGCGTGCGGCAACGAAACACAGATCGACGATGGAGACGTTGATGGTCGGCACGCGAATGGCATAACCGTCGAGCTTGCCGTTGAGCTCCGGCAACACGAGGCCGACGGCCGCCGCGGCGCCGGTCTTGGTCGGAATCATGCTCATTGTCGCCGAACGCGCACGGCGCAGGTCTTCATGATAGACGTCCGTCAGCACCTGGTCATTGGTATACGAGTGTATGGTCGTCATCAGGCCGTTGACCACTCCGATCTTGTCATGCAGCGGCTTGACCAAGGGCGCGAGGCAATTCGTGGTGCACGAAGCGTTCGAGATGACGCTATGCGCCGCCTTGAGCGTCTGATGGTTGACGCCGAAGACGATCGTCGCGTCGACATCCTTTCCGCCCGGTGCCGAGATGATCACTTTCTTGGCTCCGGCCTTGAGATGCGCGGACGCCTTTTCCTTGGTTGTGAACAGGCCCGTGCATTCGAGCACCACGTCCACGCCCAGCGCGGTCCATGGAAGCTCCGCCGGGTTGCGCTGCGCCAGCACCTTGATGCGGTCGCCGTTGACCACCATCGCGTCGCCGTCCACCTCGATACGTCCGGGGAATTTTCCGTGCGTCGTGTCGTAGCGCGTCAGATGCGCATTGGTCTCCGGACTGCCCAGATCGTTGATGGCGACGATCGCGAGATCGTGCCGGTGCTTGGCCGTACCCACGCCTTCGTAGTGGGCGCGCAGGATATTGCGGCCGATGCGGCCATAGCCGTTGATCGCGACTTTGATGCTCATTGCTTGTTCTCCTTGATGCGCTTCGAAATCGCTCGCGGGCTGCGACCCTGAACTCTCGCCAGCGGCGCACAAATCACTGCAAAATCGTTCCCGACGGCGGTACGCCGGGGAGACTGGCGGTGAGCGCCCCGAGTGTGCGCCAACCGTATCCAGCTTCCACCAGATCCATGCCGTCCCACTGAAACGCCTGCTCGACCACCAGCTCGGCACCAATACGCTCGAAGAACGCGCGAGCTCCCTTGTTGGCGGCGATGACCCAGACGATCAAGCCGCTGGCGCCGCGCTCACGCAGCGAGAGAGCAACGGCGGTTTCCGCCACCAGCCGGCGGCCGATGCCCGCGCGCTGGAATTCACGGCGGACATAAACTGCCGATAATTCCGCGTCGAAGCCATGCTTGGGTTCCGCCAGCATGTTGCCGCTGCCGAAGCCGACGATTTCCGCGCCGCGTTCCGCGACGAAAACACTGACCGCGGTGGAGCCGGCGGTGAGCACTTTTTCCCACAGCGCGCGGCTTTGCTCGAGTTTCATCGCGTCGAGATACGCCTGCGGAATCATGCCGCGGTAGGTTTCTCGCCAGCTATCGACACGGACTCGCGCGATCGCCTCCGCGTCGCCGCCGCGGGCGGCCCGGATGACGATCGAGGAAAGCTCACTGCGCACCGCGGCGGCGGGGGTGTCTGCACTCATGGCGCACCCGAATTCGCCGCCTGCACGGCATCCATCGTCAGCGGACGGACGCTATTGGCAAGCGATGCCTTGTCCGCAACAGATGCCGTGACCGACGGTGATACGCGTTGCGTTTCGGGTGGCGCGCACTCTGCTTTGGAACGCGGGATGGTCATGGATTCAGGAACGGGAGGCGAAGGGCGCGGATGCGCACGACGGACAGACGGTGCTGCAAGGGGTAAAATTATCGCCCAGCCATCGAATTTGGGCAATAATAGCGAGTTTAGCCGGATCGGTTCGCTCATCTCGCCCAGGCGGGGCGAGCTCATTGTGCAAAAAAGTTGCACAACAACGACGGGACAACCGCTCGCGGGAGAACGCAACAATGGACGGCATCCACCTGCTCGGAGAATGGTACGGCTGCGCGGCGGACATCCCGGAGATGACGCGCGTCCAGCCGCTGCGAACGCTATGCCTCCACGCGTCCGAGGCGTCCGGGATGACCATAGTCGGCGACAGTTTTTACCAGTTCGAGCCAGCCGGCGTCACCGGCACCGTGCTTCTCGCCGAATCGCATCTTGCCATTCACACCTGGCCGGAACACGGGTTCGTCACCATCGACGTTTACGTCTGCAACTACACGACCGACAACTCGGCCAAGGCGGAGCGACTGCTGCGCGCGATGCAGGACGCGATGAAACCGCAGCGTGTCAAATTCCAGGCGATCCATCGCGGGGGACGCGATGCCTGATGTGGCAGCGCCAGGTGATCTTCTGCCGGGCGTCCTGACCGAATACCTGACCGAGGATTGCGGCTTCTTCGTTCGCTCGTCGCGCCAGTTCGAACGCTTCCAGACGCCGTATCAAACGGTCGAAGTTCACGACACCCGATCGTTCGGAAAGTTGTTCCGTCTCGACGGACATCTGATGACCTCGGAAAAGGACGAGTTCTTCTATCATGAGAATCTGGTCCACGTCGCGGCGATCACCCATCCGGCGCCTGAGACCGCGCTGATCATCGGCGGCGGCGACGGCGGTTCGGCCGAAGAGCTGCTCAAGTACCAAACGATAAAGTCGGTGACTCTGGTCGAGATCGATATCGCGGTGCTGGACATTGCACGCAAATATTTTGTCGAGGTCCATCGTGGAGCGCTGACCGATCCCCGATTGACGGTGAAGGTCGAGGACGGGCTCGCCTTCGTACGCGGCGCCACGGATACCTACGATATCATCGTGCTGGATCTCACCGATCCCGGCGGAGCGTCGGAACCGCTGTACGGCGTCGAGTTTTATCGGGCATGCGCCGCAAGGCTTAATCCCACGGGCGCGATGGCGCTGCATGTCGCGTCTCCGGTGGCGCATCCCGAGCGGGTACGCGCGGTGATGGCCAATCTGCGCGCGGTCTTTTCAGTCGTCATCCCTTATCTCGTTTCGATACCGCTGTACGGCGGCTTGTGGATGATGGCCTGCGCGTCGCCGACGCTCAATCCCGCTTACCTGACGCCGCTGGAGGCCAATCGTCGCATCGCAACGCGGGGCCTACGCGATCTGCAGTACTACAACGGCGAAATCCAC
>DATNNK010000457.1:0-16474 GCA_035601875.1 Casimicrobiaceae bacterium
TGCCGTCGCCTTGCGCCAGGACAACGATGCTGCGCTTGCCGGTCTGGATGACGGCCTCGGAAGGAACCAGCAACACGTCTTTGCGCGCACTTGGAGCGAAACTGACCGTGGCGAACATGCCCGGGACCAGTTGGCCACCGGGATTGGCGAGCTCGATCCGCGCCTTGATCGTTCGCGTCGCCGGGTTCACTTCGGGCAGGATGGCGCTTACTTTGCCTTTGAATACCGCGCCGGATACCGCCGGCGTTCTGGCCTCGACGGGATTGCCGGGACGCACTTGCGCCGCCAAGGCCTCCGGGACTTCGGCGTTCACCCAAACGGTGGACAATCCATTGAGGCGAAACAGCGCTGCGCCCGCCATCACGGTCATTCCTTCGCGCGCGGTAAGCTCCCCGACCACGCCGCCGATCGGCGCGGTAATCGTGAGCCGCGCTTGGACTTTGCCGCCAGCTTCCACTGCGGCGACCTGTGCCTCGCTCATGCCGGCGAGCCGCATCCTCTGTTTCGCAGCATCGGCGAGTCCTGCGAGACTCGCGGCTTCCGACCGCGCACCGATCCGTTTCGCCGACAAGTATTCCTCCTGCGCGGCCACCCAATCGGGGACATAGAGCTCGGCCAGCGGCTGGCCCTTGCGCACCGGATCGAGCGGCGCGCGAACGTAGAGCCGCTCGAGGAAGCCGTTACTTCGCGCTTGCACGACCGCCACGTCGCGCTCGTTATAGGCGACACTGCCGACGGCCTCCATCGTCGACGTTTGCGAGCCCGACTTGACTTCCGCGACGCGCACGCCGAGGTTCTGCTGGACACGCGAGCTGATGGTCACCGTCCGCCCGTCACTGGCGCTGCCACCATCGGCGTACATCGGCACCAGCTGCATATCCATGAACGGCGATTTGCCGGGCTTGTCGAATTTCTGGCCCGGCACCATCGGATCGTGCCAGTACAACACCTTCCTGCCCGTCGCCGGATCGACGTCGCCCGGCTTTTGTGCGCCGGTCGTCGATTGCGTCGCGATGACGGTCGTGCCAACGCTCGTTTGCATGCCGTGACTCATCCCGGCGCGATACGCGGCGTAGCCCACGGCGCCGATGACGGCAGCGGCAATGAGCGCAAACACAAAATATCTGGTCTTCATTGCGAATCCTTGGTCTGGCGCAAGTGGGCATGTGTCGCGGCATCGCCCTCGGGCACCAGGAAATTGAGTTGCGCCCACAAGCGCGCCGTGTCCATCTCCAGTTGCAGCGCCTGCATGCGTAGATCGATCTCGTTGCGGCGAGCGAGCAGCACGTCGGTGATGCTGGCCTTGGCGCCGCGATAGGCGCCCACCGTGGCTTGCGTTCGCTCGGAGGCGAGCGGCAGCAGCTCACGCTCGTAGCGCGCGCTGCGTTCCCGATCGTTTTCCCATTCGGCGCTCATCGCGCGGAGCTCCGCGACATGGGCCCGCAGCATGTCCTCGCGTTCAGCGCGCGCCTGATCCAGCATCGCCAGTTTGGATGCAAGCTCGCGGTCCTGGCGGTTGGTCCGGTCCCATTGCAGCGGCACCGAAACGCCCACCGAAATCATGTTCGAGTAGGCGGGCCCGCGTTGGCTGTACATCAACTCCACGCTCCAGTCTGCTTTCTTGTTCGCCCGCGCTAGCCTGACTTCGGCGGCAGCGACATCTTCCTTCCTGGCGAGCACGGCGATTTCCGGGTGATGGTTGAGATCGCTATCCAGCGTGATCGGATCGAGTCGGATCGCGTCGATCGGGGGACGGCCCGCCAACGGCGCTTCGGCGCCATCGCCCAACCAGCGCGCGAGGGCGATCTTGGCGGCGCGTGCTTTGCGACTGAGCTCGCTGGCACGATCATCGAGGGCGGCCAATGCGGCACGAGCCGAGAGGAGGTCGGACAAGCTGCCGCGTCCGGCGCGATAGGCTCCTTCCGCCGCGTCGATCTCGGCCGCCGCTGCGCGGCTTTGCTCGGAGACGACCGCCGTCATCGCTTCGGCGTAGTAGCGATCGAGCCACGCAATGGCGGCGTCGCGCTGGATCGCCGCTATGGTGACGCTCTTCTCGGCGGCGGACTTTTCTGCTTCACGCTCGAAACGTTCGGCGCGCGCCTCGCGCTTTTCAGTCCGGGTGAGCTCCTGCATGACGCCCACGCTGCGCATGGTCATGAAGTCTCTGGTCAGACTGAAGCGATCCTCGCCATTGACCGGCAAATTGTTGATTCCCAATTTGGCGACCGGATCGGGAAGCTGAGCCGCCGACACCGCCATTTCGCGCGAGGCATCGATAGCCGAGTCCTGCGCAACCAGCATTCGTGAGCGCTCGACGGCCTTGCGCTGGGCGTCTTCCAGCGTTAATGGCGATTGCGCCTGCGCGTTCGCCGTCGACACCAGCGCTATCGCCAGCGCGGCAAGGATCCGTGTCGTGGTTTTGGGCGCGCGGTGTGGCGCGCCAAGGCAATGTTTCATGAAGATCTCCAGGTAAGTCCCAACACCGCCGCCCGACAATGGGCAACGGCCAAAGGCCTACCGGAAGATCAAATGCGCAATACGCCGAAGCGTACTAAGGGAGGAGGATCGACAACTGTGGGTGATGCGCCATGGACACTGGGCCCGGTGGCGAAATCAAGGTCGGACTGAACAACGACTGTCAGAAGCGGCAAGAGCGGCGCGCTTACCGCTGAGTGCGGCTGCGTATCAACAGACCGCGAATCCTGGACGCAATGTTGCTCGCAGAGTTTCGGGCGCTCCTGATCCATTTCCTGGCACGGCGAGACGTCGACAACGACAGCCGCCGATATCGAGCTACCGCGATCCGTCGGTGTCGGACAAGCATAAGCACCCACCGCGAGCTGCAGGAACAGCAGCGTGCTCAGGCAAAGCCATGCGACATTTTTCCGGCCCGTTCGACTCATAAAGTCTGATAACACGAGGCGTCTTCCAGTTTCCAAGGCGACGATGCACGCGGGGAAACTTCGCGGGCGACGGCCTGATCCGTGGCATCATATTTCGAGGCTCGGCCATCGCGCCAATCCAGCTGTGCAGTCAGGATCTTTTGCGTTAGGAATCGCAGATGTTAGTTGTTGATGCCGGCGAGACCGAGCGTGCGCTGCCCTTCGCCACGCTGATACCGGCGCTGCGCGAAATGTTCGTCTCCGGATGCGTGGCGCCATCCCGCCATCATCATCGTATAGAGCTCGATCCCGAGCCGAACGCGACGCTGCTGCTGATGCCGGCATGGAAGCCGCACGACGCGCTGGGCGTGAAGATCGTCAACGTCTTTCCCGGCAACAATAAAAGAGGATTGCCGGGTCTCTATTCGCTCTATTGCCTGTTCGATGCCGAGCATGGGACGCCGATTGCGTTGCTCGACGGCAATGTCATCACGGCGCGGCGAACCGCCGCCGTGTCGGCACTGGCCGCGTCGTACCTCGCGCGGTCGGACGCCGCTTCGCTGCTGGTCGTCGGCGCCGGCCGGATCGCGAGCCTGTTGCCGGAGGCGTACCGCGAGGTGCGCGCCATCCACCGCGTCACCGTATGGAATCCGACACCGGCAGCGGCACAGGCGCTGGTCGATCGTTTGCGCGCGCTCGATTTCGACGCCTCCGTCGCGCCCGATCTCGAGGCTGCGGTGCGTGCGGCCGACATCGTCAGCTCTGCGACGCTGGCGACCCGACCGCTGGTGCTGGGAGAATGGCTCCATCCTGGAATTCATCTCGATCTGATCGGGAGCTTCACGCCGGAAATGCGCGAAACCGACGACGCCGCGATCCGTCGAGTGTCGGTCTTTGTCGACACCGAGACTGCGCTCGCCGAATCGGGCGACTTGCTGCAGCCGCTGCAAAGCGGCGCGTTCGTCGCCGGGCGGCTGGCGGGCACCTTGAGCGACCTGTGCACCGGCCGCCATCCTGGCCGCAGAGACTCGCAGGAGCTGACGCTTTTCAAGGCGGCCGGAACGGCGATGTCGGATCTGGCGGCGGCGATGGTGGCTCGCACTCAACTCGGCCTCAAGTCGAGCGTGAATCCTGGCGCGTAACGCGACCGACGGAACCTGCCGTTGACCATCGCGCACAAAAACACGCAAGCTCCGCGACCGTTCGCCGCGTTCGAGCAGGAAGTAGTTTCTCAATCGGCATTGCGCGCGGCCATCACCGCTGCTTACCGCGTGCCCGAGCCGGAGTGCGTGCCGGCATTGATCGAGCAGGCGCGGCTCTCGGTTCCCGCTGCCGAAGCGGCGCAATCGCTCGCGCGCCGGCTTGTCACAGCATTGCGCGCCTCGGACAGCCGAAGCGGCGTCGAAGCGCTGATTCAGGAATTCTCTTTGTCGAGTCAGGAAGGTGTGGCGCTGATGTGCCTGGCGGAGGCCTTGTTACGCATCCCGGACACCGCCACCCGCGACGCGCTCATTCGCGACAAGATCGGCGGCGGCGATTGGGCGGCGCACACCAGCAACGCGCCGTCGCTGTTCGTCAACGCGGCCACCTGGGGCTTGATGATCACCGGCAAGCTGGTCGCGACGTCGAGCGAGGCGAGCATGGCAAGCGCGCTGACGCGGCTGATCGCCAAGGGAGGTGAGCCGTTGATCCGAAAGGGTGTCGACCTCGGCATGCGGCTGATGGGCGAGCAGTTCGTATCCGGCGAGACGATAGAACAGGCGCTGGCCAACGGCCGCAAGCGCGAAGCGAAAGGATTTCGCCATTCCTACGACATGCTCGGCGAAGCCGCGGCCACCGCCGAAGACGCGCAGCGTTACTACCTCGCCTACCAGCACGCGATCCACGCGATCGGCAGCGCGTCCGCGCGACGCGGAATCTACGAGGGTTCCGGCATCTCCATCAAGCTCTCGGCCCTGCATCCGCGCTACTCGCGCGCGCAAAGGACACGCGTGCTCACCGAATTGTTGCCGCGAGTTCGCGCGTTGACCATGTTGGCGCGCCAGCACGACATCGGGATCAATATCGATGCCGAGGAAGCCGATCGGCTGGACCTTTCGCTGGACCTGTTGGAAGCGCTCTGCTTCGACGCTCGCCTCGAGGGCTGGAACGGTATCGGTTTCGTGGTCCAGGCCTACCAGAAGCGCGCTCCGTCCGTCCTCGATTACCTGATCGACCTCGCGGCACGCAGCCGGCATCGACTGATGGTGCGACTGGTCAAGGGCGCGTATTGGGATACCGAGATCAAGCGCGCGCAAGTCGAGGGCCTCGCCGATTATCCTGTGTACACCCGCAAGATCTACACCGACGTGTGTTACCTCGCGTGCGCGAAAAAGCTGCTCGCGGCACCGGACGCGGTCTACCCTCAGTTCGCCACCCATAACGCTTTGACGCTGGCGTCGATCTACCACCTCGCGGGCACTTATCGCGCCGGCCAGTTCGAATTTCAGTGCCTGCACGGCATGGGCGAGCCGCTGTACGAGCACGTGGTCGGCCCGATCGCACAAGGCAAGCTCGACCGTCCGTGCCGCATCTACGCGCCGGTCGGCACCCACGAGACGCTGCTGGCCTATCTCGTGCGCCGTCTCCTCGAAAACGGAGCCAACACATCGTTCGTCAATCGCATCGCCGATCCCGCGGTCGCCATCGACGAGCTGGTTGCAGATCCCGTGCGAGAAGCCGAGCGCATTATTCCGGTCGGAGCGCCTCATCCGAAAATCGTGCTGCCGCGCGCGCTCTACGCGGGCGAACGAATCAATTCGGCGGGCTTGGATCTGTCGAACGAAGCCACGTTGGCGTCGCTCGCGAAAATCCTGAGCGATAGCGCGACCCGCACCCGGACCGCGGGCCCCAGTGACGCAGAGCGCGACGCCGGCGCGCGCACGGCGCAGGATGTCCTCAATCCGGCGAACCGGCGCGACCGTGTCGGGCGCCTCGTCGAAGCCGGCCCATCGGACGTGGCGGCAGCAGTGGAGCGCGCTGTCGCCGCAGCGCAAAAATGGCGATCGACCCCGGTCGGCAAGCGAGCCGCGTGTCTCGAGCGCGCGGCCTCACTGCTGGAGGAGCGGATGCCGTCGCTGCTCGGACTGGTGGTTCGGGAGGCGGGCAAATCCATTGCCGATGCAGTGGGCGAGGTGCGCGAGGCGGTCGACTTCCTGCGCTACTACGCGGCGGAAGTGCGGCGCGAGTTCGACAACGCCACGCACGTGCCGCTCGGTCCCGTCGTCTGCATCAGTCCATGGAACTTTCCGCTGTCCATTTTTCTCGGGCAAGTGAGCGCGGCGCTCGCCGCCGGAAACGCCGTACTCGCGAAGCCGGCCGAGCAAACGCCCCTGATCGCGGCCGAGGCGGTGCGACTGCTGCACGAGGCCGGCGTGCCAAACGATGTCGTTCAACTCCTGCCTGGACGCGGCGAGACCGTAGGAGCTGCGCTCGTCGCCGAGCCGCGCACCCGGGGCGTTTTGTTTACCGGATCCACCGACGTCGCCCGTCTGATCGCGCGCACGCTGGCCCAGCGCATGGGCAGCGGCAACGATAGCGTCCGCCAGATCCCGCTCATTGCCGAGACCGGCGGCCAGAACGTGATGATCGTCGATTCGTCGGCGTTGCCGGAACAGGTGGTGCAGGACGTGCTGCAATCGGCGTTCGATTCGGCCGGGCAGCGATGCTCGGCCTTGCGCGTGCTTTGCCTGCAGGAGGAAATCGCGGCCGGCATGCTGCATATGCTCAAGGGCGCGATGCGCGAGCTCGTGACCGGCAACCCCGATCGCCTTGCGACCGACGTCGGACCGGTAATCGACCGCGAGGCGCGCGACAACATCGAGCGTCACGTCGATGCCATGCGCTCTCAGGGCCACGCTATTTATCGGCTGCCGTTGCCGCAAGAAGCTGCGACCGAAACCTTCGTACCACCCACGCTCATCGAGCTCGACAGCATCAGGACCTTGAAGCGCGAGGTGTTCGGTCCGGTGTTGCACGTGGTGCGTTTCCGGCGCGACGGTCTCGACGCACTGCTCGATGATATTCGCGCGACAGGCTACGGATTGACGTTTGGCGTGCACAGCCGCATCGACGAGACCATCGAGCGCGTCATCGCTGGCGTGCGTGCCGGCAACATCTACGTCAACCGCAACATGATCGGTGCCGTGGTCGGCGTGCAGCCTTTCGGAGGCGAGGGTTTGTCGGGAACCGGACCGAAAGCGGGAGGGCCGCTCTATGTGCGACGCTTGTTGGCGGCCTCTCCGCCGCGTCGCGCAACCGACGGCGCTGCGCCGCCCGCCCACCTGGCGGCGCTGATCGAATTGCGCGACTGGCTGATGGCGACCGGCGACATGCCTGCGGCGCGCCTCTGCACCCACTACCTCGATGCTTCGCCACTGGGCGAGGCGGAAGTGCTGCCGGGCCCGACAGGCGAGCAGAACACCTACGAGTTACGGCCTCGCGGACGCGTGCTTTGTCGCGCGGAGACCCGCCTGGGCGCGTTGGCTCAGCTCGGTGCCACGCTCGCCACGGCCAACCTCGCCTGCTTCGAGAAGAATGCAGTGGCCTCGGCACTGCTTGCCCAACTTCCAGCCGCCATCGGGACCAGAGCGTGTCTGGTCGAAAACTCAGCCGAGCGTTCATTCGAAAACGAACCCGATGATTTGGCCGCGGCGCTGTTCGAAGGCGAACCCTCGATAGCCGCTGCGTGGGCGCGAGAGCTCGCCGCGCGAGACGGGCCGATCGTGATGCCGCAAGGCCTGACGCCCGAGGATATCTCGGCCGGACCGGCTTACTATTCGCTGGAGTGGTTGTTGACCGAGCGTTCGATCAGCATTAATACCGCCGCCGCCGGCGGCAACGCAAGCTTGATGATCATCGGATAGCGCGTGCTTGGCACGCACGCGCACCAGGATGTCGGGGCACAGCTTAGGCGCGGAACCCGCGGCGCCGGAGCGCGAATGAGCTCATCGGCGGCCGATCCGAAGTCGGCTCCCGCAAGTCAAGACGTTCAGGCCTTCTTGACCCAGGCTGTGCACCAGCCCTTGGCGTTGACCAGCTTGCCTCCAAATATGCTGCAGGGACCGTCGGCCGCGCCTGCCTTGCCGGAAAACAAGTTGCAGTTGCTGCAGAACGCGGTCGTGTCCGTGCGCTTGGGGGCCTTGGTTGCGTCCGCCTTGTAACCCAGCGCCGTCGCGGTCGGATCGGATTCGCTGAGAGTCTCGGCCGCCTGGGCGGCGCCGCTGAGCAGGACATTGGCGAACGGCGCGGCGGCGAGGGCGGCGGTGCTGATCTTGATAAAACGGCGGCGGCTTGATTGCGAAGGATCTCTGGTCATTGCTTTCTCCTCGGTTTTACAGCCCTATTCCGGTACTAAAGCCCTGTCACGACAGAAAGTGTTGCACGTCTGTCTCCGGCTGACAATGACCCGCGTCAAACTAGGCAGCTGCGCTAGCGGCTTGGCGCTTGACGAGATCAATCTCGCGTCCAGGGAACCGCTCCTATTTCGCTGCCCCACCGCGAAGGCGTCGAAGTGGTAGTGTTGAAGGCGGGACTAAGCTGGAAAACGTCATGGAAAAGCAGACCTATTTCAACATCTGGTACCTGATCATGGCGATACTGGGCGTCTTCTGGCTGCGTGAGATCTGGGTCACCGCGAAGCAGGTGGAGCCGATCGCATACAGCCAGTTCCAGCAGGATCTGAAGGATGGGCGGATCAAGGACATCGCGATCTCGACCAACGCGATTCAGGGAACCTACAAAGATCCCAAGCCCGACGGGCGCACCGGCTTCGTGACGACACGCGTCGATCCGGAGCTCGCGAAGGAACTCGCGCAGTACAACGTCCGCTACTCGGGCGTTATCGAAACATCGCTTTTCCGCGACATCCTGTCCTGGGTCGCACCCGCACTCGTCTTCTTCTTGATCTGGACGTTTCTGGCCAAGCGCATGGCCGACCAGGGGGGCCTCGGCGCCGGTTTCCTGTCGATAGGCAAGAGCAAGGCCAGGGTTTACATGGAAACCGATACCAAGGTGACGTTCGACGACGTCGCCGGCGTCGACGAGGCCAAGGAAGAGCTGCGCGAAGTGGTCGGCTTCCTCAAGGACCCGCAGCGGTACAGCCGGCTCGGGGGGCACATCCCCAAGGGCGTGCTGCTGGTCGGGCCGCCGGGAACCGGCAAGACCTTGCTTGCGCGCGCGGTCGCCGGCGAGGCGGGCGTGCCGTTTTTCTCGATCAACGGCTCGGAGTTCGTCGAGATGTTCGTCGGCGTCGGCGCGGCACGCGTGCGCGATCTTTTCGAGCAGGCGCGCAAGCGGGCGCCGGCCATCATCTTCATCGACGAGCTCGATGCGTTGGGACGCGCCCGTGGTGCCTACGGGCCAGGCGGTCACGACGAAAAGGAACAGACGCTAAACCAACTCCTCGTCGAGATGGACGGCTTCGACCCTGCAACAGGCTTGATCCTGCTCGCGGCGACGAACCGGCCGGAGATCCTCGACCCGGCGCTGTTGCGCGCCGGGCGCTTCGATCGCCAGGTGCTGGTCGACCGCCCCGACAAGATGGGCCGCGTCCAGATCCTCAAGGTTCACTTGAAAAAGGTGCGGCTCGCCGCCGATGTCGATCCCGAAAAGATCGCGGCGCTGACTGCCGGCTTCACCGGGGCCGACATCGCCAATCTGGTGAACGAGGCAACGCTGGTCGCGACCCGTCGCGGTGCCGAGGCGGTCGCACTCGAAGACTTCACCATGGCGATCGAGCGCATCGTCGCCGGCCTGGAGAAGAAGAGCCGCATCCTGAACCGCAAGGAACGCGAGATCGTCGCGCACCACGAAATGGGACACGCGCTGGTAGCCCTGGCATTGCCGGGAACGGACCCGGTGCACAAGATCTCGATCATTCCCCGTGGCATCGGGGCGCTGGGCTACACCATCCAGCGGCCGACCGAGGACCGCTTTCTGATGAGCCGCGAGGAGTTGGAGAACAAGATGGCCGTGCTGCTGGGCGGCCGCGCGGCCGAGCACATCATCTACGGCCGACTATCGACAGGTGCCGCCGACGATCTGGTGAAAGTTACGGACATCGCGCGCAGCATGGTGATGCGCTACGGCATGGAGGAGAAGCTCGGCAATCTGTCGTATCAGGAGGATCCGTCGCCGTTCCTGCCGACATATGCGGGCCCGCCGGCCGAGCGCCGATTCAGCGAAGAAACCGCCAAGGAGATCGACCGGGCAGTGCGCGAGATCTCCAGTCGAGCTTTCGCCAGCGCACGCTCCCTCCTATCGCGCAACCGCAAGATTCTCGAGGAAGGTGCACGCAAGCTGCTGGAGAAGGAGACTCTTTCCGAGGCCGATATCGCCGTGCTGGCAGGCTCGCTCGTACGCGAAGGCGCATCGGGAACCGATACCGAATAGCCCTTGCGCTTATTGGCCCACTCCTGCGCGCCGGAGTCTGGTATTTATTGAAACGCGGGTCGGGAACGATCGCGCATTTCACGTGACCGCGACGCGATCCGCGAGCGCCAGCACTGCGGCACCGCTGATCGTTCCTGCGCGCAGCGCTTGGAGGGCTTGGTTCGCCTGACGCAATGGAAATTCGACGATGCAGGTTCGAATCGGAACCTTCGGCGCGAGCTCGATGAACTCGATACCGTCGCGGCGCGTGAGGTTTGCCACCGAGCAGATGCGGCGTTCCCCCCACAGGATGTTGTAGGGAAACTGGGGAATGTCGCTCATGTGGATGCCCGCACACACCACCGCCCCACCCTTCGCGACATAACGCAGGGCCTGCGGCACCAGAGCGCCGACTGGCGCGAAGATGATGGCCGCGTCCAGCGTAGTTGGCGGCGGCTCATCGCTCGCACCCGCCCAGACCGCGCCGAGCGCGCGGGCGAATTCCTGCGCCACCGCGTCGCCTGGACGTGTGAACGCGAACACCTCGCGTCCTTGAAAACGGGCAAGCTGCGCGACAATATGCGCCGCCGCGCCGAAGCCGTATATCCCGAGCCGGCGACCCTCGCCGGCGGCACCAAGCGCACGATATCCGATGAGGCCGGCGCACAGCCAGGGCGCAAGCTCCGCCGCCGACGGTGCGTTCGGCATGCTGAAGCAATAGCGGTGGTCCGCCACCACGTACTCCGCGTAGCCGCCATCCACCGTGTATCCGGTGAACTGAGGGAAATCGCACAGGTTCTCGCGGCCTGCCCGGCAATATTCACACGTGCCGCAGGTCGATGCGAGCCACGGAATGCCGATGCGGTCTCCCCGCGCGAACGTATCGACGCGGGAACCCACGTCGACAACGGTTCCGACGATCTCATGTCCGGGAATGATGGGCGAGCGTGCGTGCGGCAGCTCACCATCGATGACGTGCAGATCGGTTCGACAGACGCCGCAGGCATCGACCTTTACGACCAATTGCTCCGGCCTTGGATGTGGGTCGCCCACGCTTGAGAATTCGAGCGCCTCATGCGGAGCCTTGAGGACCATCGCGTGCATGACGTTATTCGCCGGCTCGTCGGAGCGCCTGAATTCGCTGGCTGTCGACACCCCAGCGGCCCAGCATCGCCTCGCCCTCGCCCGCGTCCTGGAACAACGGATGCGACTCGCGGACTTCCGGCGCGGTGCGGCTGAACCGCGGCGCCGGTGCGGGCTCGGCCGCGCCGTCGGTCTCGACGAAGGTCGACCGCGCGCGGTTTTGCGGGTGCTCCGCAGCTTCGTCCAGGTCGAGCACCGGCGCGAAGCAGGCGTCGCTTCCCTCGAGCAACGCGCACCATTCGGCGCGGGTCCTGGTCAGAAAAATGCGCGCCAGCTTTTCGCGCAGGGCCGGCCATTCCTCGCGTTGCCATTGCGAGCGTAGCGCCGGGTCGTCGATCCCGCATTTTTCGAGCAGCGCACTATAGAACTGCGGCTCGATGGCGCCAATGCTCACGTACTTGCCGTCCGCGCATTCATAAACGCCGTACCAATGAGCTCCACCGTCGAGCGCGTTCTTGCCGCGCTCGTTGCTCCACACGCCGGCCGCCCTGCGGCTGAAGATGTTGGCCATGAGCAATGCGGCGCCGTCGACCATTGCCGCGTCGATGACTTGCCCGCTTCCTGACGAGCGAGCCTCGAGCAGCGCGCAAACGATGCCGAACGCGAGCAGCATGCCGCCGCCGCCAAAATCGCCGACAAGATTGAGCGGAGGCACCGGCGCTTCGCCGGCGCGGCCGATGCACGAAAGCGCGCCGGTGATCGCAATGTAGTTGATGTCGTGTCCGGGAGTTTGTGCGAGCGGACCGTCTTGTCCCCAGCCGGTGACGCGTCCGTAAACAAGCCTCGGGTTTCGTTGCAGACAAATCTCCGGACCGAGCCCGAGACGCTCCATGACACCGGGGCGGAAGCCTTCGATCAGCGCGTCGGCGTGATCGATGATGCCGAGCAGCGCATCCGCGGCGCCGGCTTGCTTCAGGTCGACGGCAAGCGTCCGCCGCCCGCGCAGCGTCGCGTCCTGGCGTCCTTTGCTGAGGAACTCGACATCGTTCGCGCGACGGGTGCGATCAACGCGAACCACCTCGGCGCCCATGTCGGCAAGCATCATGGCGCAGAACGGCGCCGGGCCGATACCCGCCATCTCGACGATCTTGAATCCTGCCAGCGGTCCCACGCTCACCTCCAAAAAATGAGCAAGCCGGGCTGCCGGCCCATGCACCATGGAATCAATCCGGAATAGCTTTTCGACCGCGCCGCCACTCGAGAAACAGAAGGAGAATGGCCCAGAACCCAGAAAACGCCAGACTCGATATCAGCACGTCTCCGGATAAAAACGGACTGCCACTCGTGGTCATGGCAAGCGAAACCGGCAGCATCGATGCGATCCACGACAGCACGATCCGCCACACTCGCCCGACTCCGGCCGCGGACAGGATGAAATGAACAACCCATCCGCTTGCCACAGTGGCGCCGATGACGATAAGCAACATCGACAGCAAGAGGTAGCCCATGGCCCTCGGCTCGGTTCACTTGCGCATTACACGGCAGGGTAGCACGCTTCGCAAGCGGCAGCGGCAACGCGCGCCGGTCAGCATTCTTGTCGCGCAGATGTCTTCGCAGCACCGTCGCAGTGAGCCTGGCCACTAGAGTCGGTGGCTCTGATCTCCGTCCCCGAACCCGAGCAGGTCCACGTCGATATCCTTAGCTAAAGCCAGCGCCTTGAACAGCTCCCCCATTTCCGCCGGCGAGAGCAGCTTCTGCACCGCAGCCGCTTCGCGCAGGTAAGCCGCGGATTGCGGCGCGCCGCGGCGCGCGAGCGCATCGAGGATGCCGCAATTGATGAGGAAGCGCGCCTGCGTCGCATAACCGTTGAGCGACATGCCTCCGGCGACGCCGGCATGCGCGATGGCGCTGAAGTCGACATGCGCTGTCAAATCGGCAAGCCCTGGCAGGAAGAATGGATCGTCCACGGTGCGGTGACGATAATGCGTCATCACCGTGCCGCCGTTGCGCTGCGGATGGTAATACTCGCTTGCCGGAAATCCGTAGTCGAAAATCAAAAGCGCGCCGGCGTCGCAACGCAGCGCAAGACTTCGCACCAGGGCTTGCGCTGCTGGATTGATCTCGCTCGCATAGTCGCCATCATCGGGAAAACGTGACCTCGCCGCGTCACGGAGGGCGCCGTTCGCGAGCGGCCGATCGGCGAATCGAAATTCGCCGGCGGCACCGATCTCCACGCCGCGCTCGAACCATGCGCCGTCCTGCCGCGCGATCAGATGCGGCGGCACGGCGTCGAGCATTTCGTTGGCCAGCAGCGCGCCGCGCCAATGGCCGGGAAGGACGTCGATCCACTCGACGCGCGGCAACAGATCGGGCACGCGATCGCGCAAGTGCTCGCGCTGGCGCTCTCGCAGATCGGGGCTCACTTCCAGCAGGCAATACCGTTCGGGCAGCGCGTCGCGTGACGCGAGCGCGGAGAGGACATCAGCGGCAAGCTGCCCCGTTCCCGGGCCCAGCTCGATCACCGAGCTGCCGGGGAGTTGCGCAAGCACCGCTTCGATCTGCGCCGCAAGCGCTTCACCGAACAGCGCCGTCAACTCCGGCGCCGTCACAAAATCTCCGGCGGGGCCGAATTTGCGCGCGCCGGCGACGTAGTAGCCAAGTCCCGGCGCGTAGAGCGCCGCGCCCATGTAATCGGCGAAGGAAATCCAGCCGCCGGAAGTCGCGATCATTCGCCCGATATGCGCGACGACGCGAGCGCTGTGCGCGAGCGCTTCATGCGTCGGCGTCGGCATGGTCACACGATCGCCGTTTGATGGAGTGTGTGCCATCGTTGTGTTACGCTTTATAGTTGTCCGAGTGTAGCCGGAGCGCCGCGTGCAGGGCAAAGTCGTGCTGATCACCGGAGGAGCCAAGCGGGTCGGCGCCGCGACCTGCCGGCGTCTGCATTCGGCCGGCGCCAATCTGATGCTGCACTATCGCGTCTCGGCAGGCGAAGCCCGCCTGTTGCAGGCCGAGCTCAATCATCAGCGCAAGGATTCGGTGGCGCTGATCCAGGCCGATTTACTCGACATCGCCAAGCTGCCGGCGATGGTGGAGCAGACGGTGCAAAGCTTCGGCCGTCTCGACGCGCTGGTCAACAACGCCTCGTCGTTTTTCCAGACGCCCGTGGGCGAGATCACCGCCGCGGCGTGGGAAGACCTGATCGGCACCAATTTACGCGCTCCGCTTTTCCTTTCCCAAGCCGCGGCGCCGGCGCTGAAAAAGTCGCAAGGAGCGATCGTCAACATCACCGACATCCACGCCGAGCGCCCGCTCAAGAATTACGTCGTGTACAGCGTCGCCAAGGCCGGGCTGGTGGGATTGACGCGTTCACTCGCGCGCGAGCTCGCGCCGGAGGTCCGCGTCAACGCGATCGCGCCGGGCCCGATCCTGTGGCCCGACGACGAAAGCTTCGACGAGCTTTCCCGCCAGCGCATCATCTCGCATACGCCGCTCAAGCGCGAAGGGACGCCCGAGGACATTGCCAAGGCCGTGCATTTTCTGCTGGCCGAGGCAACCTATGTGACGGGGGAAACCATCAACGTCGACGGCGGACGCCACGTAGCTTTGTAAGCCGGCGCTGTAGATGCGGAATTATTCGCGCGCGTCGGTCAGGCCGATTTCCGCAGCGCGTTGCGCCGGCGACGATCGGCGCAAGCGCGCGACGGCCACCGCGAGCCTTTCCAGGTAAGGGTCGACGATGCCGTGGGTGACCAGCGCGACGCGTGCGCGCTCGAGGTAATCCGCCGACGATCCGAACACACCCTGCGCGGCCGCGAGAACTTTCGCCTGCCTCGCCGCCGTCAACCGGCCCGCGTATTGCGGATGCGCACGATCGACCACAAAGGCTAGCGCGGTCAGCGAATGCCCGGCCGGTTGCAGCTTCACTTGCAACCAGCGCGGCTTGTACGAGCCGACGACCATTTCGCGCCGCCACAGCAACGCGAGCTCCGCTCGGGCGCAGCGTGCGGGAAGCCGATACGCTACGCCGCGGCACGATCCTCCTCGATCCAGACCGAGCACCAGGCCAGGCACTTTGCTGGTTCCGCGCGACCCCAGCGACCAGAGACAGAAATGGCGATGCAGGCCGGAGAGCAGCGCGGGTTTTGCGTCGGCAAACGGAAACAGGGGGTTCCACAAGAGCGATCCGTAGGCGAACACCCACCAACCGCTACCGGCAGGTTTTTTCGCAAGGGTCGCCGCGAGAGAGGCGGCCAGCGCCGCATCCGACAGCGCTCGATGGGCATCGACCGTAGCCATGTAGATCGCACGCATACGACCCTCTTCGAGATCACGGCGCGAGAGGGTCATCCGGTCATGACTCAGGTTCCGGATCGCGGGCAAGCTTTAGCAATTCGACTTGCGCCTGTCGCCGTTTCGCCGCGGTCGACTTGCCATGCGGTCCGCCCTTGCCGAGCAGCGGGGAGCGCGCTATTGGGTTGCGCGGTTTGAGTGGGCCTCGCTGTTTGGCGCGCTTCATATCGCGACGAACCGTCTCACGGCTGCTCACGGTCGAATGCGACGATCTTTGCGGGGCCACGGTACGGCGCCGCGTGCTCTCGCGGCAGGAACAGCGCCTGCAGATCATTGAGAAACCGGCGTCCCAAGGGCGATGCTCGAAGCTTCATGTGGTCACGCTCGAGCAGACCGCGTTTCTCGGCTTCCCCGAGCTCCTTTTCCACCAGCGTCAGCGGGAATCCGGTTCGCTCGCGGAACAATCCCACCGGTACTCCGTCGGCAAGCCGCAGCGCGTTGAGCATGAACTCGAAGCCGATTTCCGCGCGTGGTACTTCGTGCTCCTCGAGCAAGGGCGCTCCCTGCTCCGCCCGCTCCATGTACTGCTCAGGTTTCTTATAGCGCACCTGCCGCACGACAAGGCTGGGAAAAGAGATCTTCGAATGCGCTCCGGCGCCGATCCCCAGATAATCGCCGAATCGCCAATAGTTCAGGTTGTGTCGGCACTCGTAGCCGGGACGGGCGTGCGCCGAGGTTTCATAGTGGACGTAGCCGGACGCGCCCAGCTCGGCATCGACCAAGTCTCCGATGTCCGCGGACAGCTC
>DATNNK010000458.1:0-4721 GCA_035601875.1 Casimicrobiaceae bacterium
AGCAATCGGTTGGTCATCTTGGAGCGGAGATCGGGCACTTGGGCCTCCTTCGGGTTCGAGTTTTTGTTGCGTCAACATACACGGATCGTCGTGGCACCGATGTGTTGTTTCGCACTTAAGGACAGTCCGGCGCCCGCCTCACCAGGGCGGGGCTCAAAGGGTGGTGATGCGTGGGGCCGATGTGCCTCGCCGGACCCGACCGTATCACCCTACCGCCAGGCGAGCGGAGCTTAGAGGCCGCTCCGATGCCGGGGTACAATAATCGCTCGCCCGCCAGCCGCCACCCATCCATGTTCAAAATCGCCATCATCGGCTCCGGGCCTTCCGGGCTGTCGGCTGCAGCGCACGCTGCCGAGCTCGGGGTGTCGCATATTCTCCTCGAGGCGGAGCAGCAGCCGGCGGCTACCATCTACAAGTATCAAAAGGGCAAGTACGTCATGGCCGAGCCGAGCGTGCTGCCCTTGCGCAGCCCGATGTCGTTCGCCGCCGGAACGCGGGAACAAATTCTGGCTGCGTGGGACCAGGAGCTCGCCAAGTACGGCGTCAACATCCGCCACGGCGCCGGGGTGACCGCGATATCGGGCGAGCGCGGCGCCTTCGCGTTGTCCCTCACCGGAGGCGGGACCATCAATGCCGAAGCCGTCGTGCTGGCGATCGGGCTCCAGGGCAATCTGCGCAAGCTCGGCGCTCCCGGTGAGAATCTGCCCATCGTTCAGTATCAGCTCGACGACCCGAAAGAGTATGAAGACGAAACCATCGTGGTCGTCGGCGCCGGCGATGCGGCGATCGAGAACGCGCTCGGGCTCGCCGAGCAGAATCGGGTCATCCTTATCAACCGCAATGACGAGTTTGCGCGCTGCAAGGAAGGCAACTTGTCGCTGGTTCTCGCCGCGATCAAGGACGGAAAAATCGAATGCCGTTATGGCACATCGGTGGCCAACGTCGAGATGGTCGAGACCAATGGCTGTCCCGCGAGGTTCAACGCCAAGACGCCGGATGGTTTGGAACATATCGGTTGTCACCGGGTGATCGCACGCCTGGGCGCGATCCCGCCGCGCAAGCTGGTCGAAGGGTTCGGAGTCAGGTTCCCCAACGCGGATCCGGCCGCGGTGCCGCAGCTATCGGATACCTACGAGTCGAACGTCAAGGGTCTCTACATTGTCGGTGCGCTGGGTGGCTATCCGCTGATCAAGCAGGCGATGAATCAGGGCTACGAAGTCGTCGAGTCGGTCCTCGGCAATCCTGTCGAGCCCGCGGACGAGCCGCTGCTCAGGTCCAAGTTCGCCAACTGGGCGAACGCCACCAGCGTGGCGCAGGCGCTGGCCATCACCCAGCGCAACGTGCCGCTGCTAGCGGGCATTACGACGCTGCAGCTGCGCGAATTTCTGCTCGACAGCGATGTGCGGACTCCCGCGCCGCAGCAGATTCTGTTTCGCCGCAACGATTACACGAACACCTTCTTCACCATCGTCGAAGGCGAGGTCTTTGTCGAGATCGGCGGTGAAAGCGAGGACAGCCGCTGGATCCGCCTGGGCGCCGGATCTTTCTTCGGCGAGCTCGGCCTGATTTCCGGGCGCCGGCGCGCGGCAACCGTGAAGGCAGGCGACGGATGCGTGCTGATCGAGACACCGCGGCGGTCCATCCTCAAGCTGATCGCCTCGGTCGACTCGGTACGCAAAGGTGTCGACGCCGTTTTTCTGCGGCGTGCGGTGCGGGCCTACCTGTCGCAGGATTTGCCCGACGACGACTTCAATGCGCTGGTGGCCGGCGCCGAGTTGAAAAACTTTGCCTCGGGCGCCACGCTTTTCGAAGAAGGATCGGCGCCAGACGGGCTTTACCTGCTTCGCCGCGGCTCGGTCACGGTTTCACGCAAGCTCGGCGGGCACGAGGTCGTGTTGTCCTACGTTGCCGCCGGCAACTACGTCGGCGAAATGGCGCTCCTCACCGACGTGCCTCGGATGGCGACGGTGCGCGCCGCGGTGGCGACCGAGGCCATCGTGCTCGAAAGCGCAGCATTCAAGCAGGTGATCTCGCGTCACCCGGCGCTTCGCGAGAATCTCGAGACGCAGTTTCTCGCCCGACTCAAGTCCAACGCGGCCATGGAAGTGCAAGCCGAATCGGGCAACGTCACCACTTACCTGATGCAACAAGGCATCGGCGAGGCGACAGACGTCCTGCTGATCGACGAAAGCCTGTGCATCCGCTGCAACAATTGCGAAAAGGCTTGCGCCGACGTGCACGAGGGGACCTCGCGCCTGGACCGCGAGGCAGGGCCGACCTACGCGCAGATCCATGTGCCGACGTCATGCCGGCATTGCGAGCATCCTCATTGCATGAAGGATTGCCCGCCCGACGCCATCAATCGCGCACCCAACGGCGAGGTCTACATCCGCGACACCTGTATCGGCTGCGGCAATTGCGAGCGCAATTGCCCCTACGGCGTGATCCAGATGGCGCCGCTCGACCCGGGGCGGGAGCGTCCAAGCCTGTGGCAGTGGCTGCTCTGGGGGCTGGGCGACGAGCCGGGAATGGAAACCAAGGTGTACGACAAGTCGATGGTCAAGAAAGCAGTCAAGTGCGACATGTGCAAGGACGTCTCGGGCGGCGCCGCATGCGTTCGTGCCTGCCCGACCGGTGCCGCGCTGCGCGTCTCGCCGGAAAAGTTTCTTGACTACACCAATGCGGTGGCGCCCTGAACAATAAAACCAAGCCGACCGCAAAGGAAGGGACGCAATCCATGGCGGACCAGGATATTCGCGACGCGTCGCTCGAATACCATCGACAATTTCCGCCGGGCAAGATCTCGCTCTTACCCACCAAGCAACTCACCAATCAGCGCGATCTCGCACTCGCGTACACGCCCGGCGTTGCCGCGGCATGCGACGAAATCGTCCGCGACCCCGCCGAGGCGCGCAACCTCACCGCCCGCGGCAATCTGATCGGCGTCGTCACCAACGGCACCGCCGTGCTGGGCCTGGGCGCGATCGGTCCTCTGGCCAGCAAACCGGTCATGGAAGGCAAGGCGGTGCTGTTCAAGAAATTCGCCGGCATCGATTGCTTCGACATCGAGGTCGACGAGCGCGATCCGGAGAAGCTGGTCGAGATCATCTGCGCGCTTGAACCCACCTTCGGCGGGATCAATCTCGAGGACATCAAGGCACCGGAATGTTTTTACGTCGAGCGCAAGTGTCGCGAGCGAATGAGGATTCCGGTGTTTCACGACGATCAGCACGGCACCGCGATCATCGTCGGCGCGGCGGTAGTCAACGGACTGCGCGTCGTTGGCAAAGATCTCGCCGCGGTGAAACTCGTCTGTTCGGGCGCCGGCGCGGCGGCGCTTGCCTGTCTCGATCTGCTGGTCAGCCTCGGCATCAAACAGGAAAACATCTGGGTCGCGGATATTGCCGGCGTCGTGTGGCAGGGCCGCAAGGAAGAGATGGACGAGAACAAGGCGCGCTACGCGCAAAAAACCGATGCCCGCAAATTAGGCGACATCATTGCCGGCGCCGACATTTTCCTGGGATTGTCGGCCGCCCGGGTGTTGAAGCCGGAGTTCCTCAAGCAGATGGCAAAGCAGCCGCTGATCCTCGCTCTTGCCAATCCCGAGCCCGAGATCATGCCCGACCTTGCGAAGGCGGCGCGGCCCGATGCGGTCATCGCCACCGGCCGCTCGGACTTTCCGAACCAGGTCAACAATGTGCTTTGCTTCCCGTTCATTTTTCGCGGCGCACTCGACGTGGGTGCGACCACGATCAACGAGGCGATGAAGCTTGCCGCGGTGCGCGCCATCGCCGATCTCGCGATGGCCGAACAGTCCGACATCGTCGCCGCGGCCTATGGCGACGACCAGGAATTGAAGTTCGGGCCCGAGTACCTGATACCCAAGCCGTTCGATCCCCGGCTCATTCTCATGATCGCTCCCGCGGTGGCCAAGGCCGCGATGGACTCGGGCGTCGCTACGCGGCCGATCGCCGATTTCGATGCCTACCACGCACGCCTATTGCAGCACGTCTATCACTCGGGCCTGCTGATGAAGCCCATCTTCCAGGCCGCAAAAAAATCGCCCAAGCGGATCGTCTACGCCGAGGGCGAGGAGGAGCGCGTGCTGCGCGCGGTACAGGTGGTGGTCGACGAAGGCCTGGCCAAGCCGATCTTGGTCGGCCGGCCAGCCGTAATAGAGCGTCGGCTGTCGCAGTTTGGCTTGCGGCTCAAGCCCGGCGTCGACTTCGAGATCATCAACCCTGAGTCTGATCCGCGCTACCGGGATTACTGGACGGAATACTACCGGCTGACCGAGCGCCGGGGCACGTCGCAGCAGTTCGCCAAGATCGAAATGCGCCGTCGGCTGACGCTGATCGGCGCGATGATGATCCACATGGGCGATGCCGACGGAATGTTATGCGGCACCTTCGGGACCCACGACGCGCATCGCCATTACGTCGATCAGGTGATCGGCTTGCGCGCGGGGGTCAAGACCTGGGCCGCGATGAACGCGGTCCTGCTGCCGAACCGCACCGTATTCATTGCCGACACCTATGTCAATCGCGATCCCACGGCGGAGCAGATCGCGGAAATCGCGCACCTCGCCGCGGACGAGGTGCGGAGGTTCGGCATTGTTCCCAAGGTCGCGCTGGTGTCCCATTCCAGCTTTGGTTCGAGCAAGGATCCGCAGGCGAGAAAAATGCAAGCGGCGCTCGCGCTCATCAATGCGCAGGAGCCCG
>DATNNK010000459.1:0-8611 GCA_035601875.1 Casimicrobiaceae bacterium
AGGTGCTGGTCGGGCCGGAACAGATAGCACGTTCCCGGCTTTCCATCATAGCGTGCCGCCACCAGGCGTTCGCTGTCTTCGATCCTGGATGTCCCGGCGACACTCTTGCCGCCGACCTGCACCACATTGCACGAATTGGCATCGTTGGCTAACGCCTCGACCGCGTCCGCCGGCACCGAGTTGTCGAACACCAGCAGCGTAAACCCTCCGTCCAGATACGAGAGCAGCCAAACGCCGCGCGGCCCTTCGACGGGAGCATCGACCGCCGCCCCCCCGAGCGGCACCACAGAGGCAAACGCTTCTCCGGCACGGTCAGGGGTGTTGAGCACCGACGCGTCCAGGGTCGTCGGCAGCGACAGGCGGCCACTATTGACGAGGCGCCGCGCGAACGCGTGATGCTTGGCGAGCAGCAGCGTCGCGTCGCGAAACGCCCGGCTCGCTTCGCTTTTGGGCGTGATGAAGTCGGTGCTGCGCGTCGAGTGGCGGATGTTCTCATCGGCTGCGAAAGCACGCTCGGTGTCATAACTGTCGAGCAGCGATTCGGGCGCCTGTCCCGCCATCACCAGCTCCAGCTTCCAGATCAGATTGTCGACATCCTGGATGCCACTGTTCGCGCCGCGCGCCCCGAACGGAGACACCAGATGCGCGGCGTCCCCCACGAACAGCGC
Source organism: Casimicrobiaceae bacterium (assembly GCA_035601875.1). Lineage (GTDB taxonomy): Bacteria > Pseudomonadota > Gammaproteobacteria > Burkholderiales > Casimicrobiaceae > PALSA-1003. Next base: position 669 of record DATNNK010000459.1, read on the forward strand.
GCGACCATGGCGAAACGAGCGCATGCGCCGGCATTGAAAGGTGTACACACTGGCCCATTCGATTTCGAATTCAGTCTTGTCCCCGAGCATCGCGCGCAAGCGTGGCATGATCTTGTCGGGCTTCTTTTCCTCCTCGGGATCGGCATCGGGACCGAGCTGAAAATCGATGCGCCAGACATTGTCCGCCTGCCGGTGCAACAACGCCGACTGATGGCGATGAAACGGAGGATCGAACCAGAACCATCGTTCAGTCGGAAAATCCGAGTGCATCAGGACGTCGGCGATCAGAAAGCGGTCGCGGAACGCCTGCCCCTCGCTTTCAAGTCCGAGCATGCCCCGGACCGGGCTTCGCGCGCCGTCGGCGACAATCAGCCAATCGGCATAGACGGTATATTCCCCATCGGGCGCCGCGACGCGGATGGCGACACGATCGGAGCGCGGCGTCACGCCGACCACTTTGTTTTGCCAGCGCAGCTCGGCCTGAGGCAGGCCTAAGCAGCGCTCGACCAGAATTTGCTCGACCCAGTACTGTTGCAGATTGATGAACGCGGGGCGCCGATGACCCGCTTCCGGCAGCAGGTCGAATTGGTAGATCTGCTGGTCCCTGAAAAACACCCTGCCCACGTTCCACTCGACGCCCTTGCCGACAATGCAATCCCCGCATCCCAGCCGGTCGAAAATCTCCAGCGTGTGCTTGGCCCAGCAGATGGCACGCGAACCGACGCTGACGGTATTGTCTTCGTCGAGCAGCATCACGTCGATGCCGCGTTGCGCGAGATCGATCGCCGCGCAAAGACCGACCGGGCCGGCGCCGGCGACGACCACCGGCCAATGATGAGGCGGGCCGCTTAGCTCGATCGCTGCCGCGCAGGAATAGATCGGATTGAGGTACGTCTTCACCGGACAAAGAGCTCGGTCTAGCCTTCCAGCGATTCCCACATCGCCTTGTCGCGCTCCGCGGTCCAGATGCGTGGATCGCGGTATTGTGTCGCTTCGTCGTACGCCCGAGTCACGTCGAACGGCAGGCAGTGGTCGAAAATGACCCATTGCCCGAACTTCGGCTTGAGCACCGCGTAGGTTTCCTTGTACACGGTGCGCAGATCGTTTCCGGCGGCCGCGCTTCGTTTCACTGCGTCGAACATTTCGCTGACGAACGAGCGCGTACCCTCGATACCCGCCTTGACCTGCACCGGATTCATTAATGATGCGCCTCGTCCCGGCACAAGCTTCAAAGGCTCGAGATCGGCGATGGCATCGAGCGTATGCGGCCAGTCGGTCAGATACGCGTCGCCGGTGTATGGCGTGGCACCGTACTCCACCAGGTCGCCGGAGAAAAGTATCCGCTCCTGTGGCAGCCATACCACGGTGTCGCCCTTGGTGTGCCCACGGCCGAGCTGCATGATCTCGACCTGGAGCTTGCCAAGCCACAGCGTCAGGTGTTTTTCGAACACCAGCGTCGGCCATGTCAGACCGGGAACCGACTCGACTGCACGAAAAAGCCGCGGAAACCGCTCGATCTCGCTTTTCATGTCGGCCTCGCCGCGCTCGACGATCAGGTCATAGGTATCGCGGCTGGCGATGATGTGTTCGGGCTTGTACCCGGATGCGCCAAGGACCCGCACCGCGTGGTAGTGCGAGAGGACGACGTATTTGATCGGCTTGCCCGTCACCTCGCGGATGCGCCGAACGACGTCCTGGGCCATGACCGGTGTGGCTTGGGTATCGATCACCATCACCGCGTCATCGCCGATGACGATGCCGGTGTTCGGGTCGCCTTCCGCGGTGTAGGCATAGGCGTGATCGGATAGCTTGTCGAAGCTGATCGTTTTTTCCTCGAGATCGGCTTGCGAAGCGAACTTCTTGTCGCTCATCGATGAACTCCGGTGTTGACGAGTCATTTGCACAGTAGCAATCAAAATCGTGACCGTCAAACGTGCGTCCGCGTCGCTGGCGGCGATGCATCAGTCGGGATAGAGGCCGCGCATTCTGGCGTGCAGCCGCGAAAGACCGAGTAGCGCATCGAGCTGCGGGGTTCGCTCGCCAACCAGCTGCCCGATTTCGCGCGCCGCGGACAACAGCACGTCGATCTCGACGGGCTTGCCAGCTTCGACGTCCTGCAGCATCGAGGTCTTGAACGCGCCGAGCTTTCGCGTCACGGCGTTGCGATCCTCGCCGCTTTGCTCGATCGGACAACCGATTCTTGCGCCGATAGCCGCCGCCTCGCGCATCACCTCCAGGCAAAACCCGTTGACCAGAGAATCGTCGAGAACCCGGTCGACTGTTGCGCCGGTGAGCGCCGAGACCGGATTCATGGTCATGTTGCCCCATAACTTGTACCAAACGTCACGCTGAATGCAGGCGGAGACTTCCACATCGAAGCCCGCTCGGGCTAGCGTTTCCGCAAGCGTTCGCACCCGCGGCGAATCGCCGCCGCGCGGCTCGCCGATGATCAGGCGATTGCCGACGTTGTGGCGCGTGAGTCCCGGTTCCGGGCTCGCGCACGACGCATGCACGACGCAGCCGACAACGTGATGGGCGGGAATCGCCGCAGCAATCGAACCATCGGGATCGATCGACGTGAGCCGCATCCCTGCGTACTCGCCGCCAAATTCATGAAAGAACCACCATGGGACTCCATTCATGGCAGTCATTACGATGGCGTCGCGATTGAGCAGAGGCGAAATCGCCGCCGCGACGCTGGCCAGCGCCGGTCCCTTCACGGCGACCACAACCAGTTCCTGGGGTCCCAGCTCGCTCGGCTTTTCGGCGACGCGTGCTGGCATCGCAACCGTGTTGTTGCCTGTCCGCAAGCGCCATCCGTGTGCGCGCAGCGCGGCGGCGGTCGCTCCACGTGCAACTGCCGCGACCTCGCAGCCACTCTGCGCCAGCCGCGTGCCGAGAAAACCACCGATGGCCCCGGCGCCAAAAATCGTGACCTTCATGATTTGAGGACGGCGCCGCGGGATTTGTCGGCCGCGAAGCCGACCCGCGCTTCCCATTCGCTTTCGTTCAAGACGCTAGCCGGAGCGCGAGCCGGACGCATAAGTGATCGATGATTCGCCGACGATGGTGTTGCGCAAGCTCCCGATGCCATCGATCTCGGTCACTACCTCGTCGCCGTCGTGAACGCCGACCAGGCCGTCGGGAGTTCCGGTGAGGATCACGTCGCCGCAGAAGAGCGTCATGAAAGCGCTGAGATAGGCGATCAAAAAGCGAATGTCGAAGACCATGTCCCGGGTGCTGCCCTGCTGCGTGATCGCGCCGTTGATCAGCGTTCGCAGGCGCAGGTTCATCGGGTCGCGGACATCGCCCGCGTCGACCAGCCAGGGCCCCAGAGGAGTGCAGGCATCCCGGCTCGCGGCGCGAAGATTGGGCGAATAGTAGTTTTCGAGATAGTCGCGAACCATGTAGTCGTTGGCCACGGTATATCCCAGGACGTACTCGTAGGCGTCGGTTCGGGTGACCCGTCGCGTGGTCTTGCCGATCACCACCGCAAGCTCGCACGCGTAATGCATGTAGGTGGCATCCGCAGGGCGGCGCGTCTCGGCGCGATGGCCGATCAAGGTGCTTGGTCCTTTGACAAAAACCAGCGGCTCATCCGGCGCCTTGAACGCCAGCTCCTTGGCATAGTCGGTGTAATTGATCTCTACGGCAAAAATCGTCCGTGGCCTCGGCGTCTCCGGCAGCGGCGGCAGCCACACCACCGCGGATTCGCTAACCAGGCGCCCGTCGGCGAGCCTCAGCCGGCCTTCCTCCTCGACCGCATCGTGCACTGCTCCGAGATAGGCGACGCGAGCGCGCTTCACCGCGAGCCGCCGGTCATGAGCTCGCGCTCGGCAACGACGCGATTCTCGAGCGCGCCGATGCCGTCGATCTCGATGCGCACTCGATCGCCGGCGCTGATTCTTGGAGCGTCCTCGGGCACACCGGTATGCAGAACGTCGCCGTCCGACAAGGTCATGAATTCGGTCACGTCGGCGATCAGCGTTGCCACCGAACGCACCATATTCGCGGTGGTGTTCTCGGCGCTTGGCTTGCCATTGACCAGCACGCGCAGCGTCAGGCTGTCCGGCGACGGAATCGATTGCTTCGGCATGATCCAGGGGCCTATGGCGCAAAAGCCGTCGCGACAGCGCTGCCGCGTCGCCGGACGGTCATAACTCCGGTGGGGCTCGCAAACATCGTTGACGATGGTATAGCCGGCGACGAAGTTGAGCGCGTCGACGGCAGCCACGCGGCACGCTGTTTTACCCATCACAATGCCAAGCGCCGCACCTGCTTCGACGCAGTCCACGTCTTCGGGGACCGGTATGGCATCGCCGTAGGCTATCCAGGTATTTGCCGGCTTGACAAAAAGCAGAGGCGCCCGCGGTGGGGCAGACGATTCTCCGCCGATAGTGTTCAGGGCCTCGACGGCGCCGCGATAATTCATCAGTACGCCATAGACGGTGCCATGCGTCGGCGTGTCCCACTGAAGCTCGTCCATGCCGAGCGTCTTTCCGCCGCAGCGGATCAAGCCGGAAAGCGGATCGACTTCGAAGCGTTCCGCCTGCGCCATGAACCGCGTTCTTGCCATCACCACTGGCACGAGAGGCTCCCATGGTTCTGAAGCTGCCGCGCCGGTGCATCCGCCAGCGGACAGGTCACCACGCGACACCCAGTGAAGCGCCGTGCGGATAGTTTATATGCTGTAAAGGCGCCAGTGCGCGTTTGCGTCGCGGAGAGTGCGCTTGCCAAGGCAGGCCGAACCAGGCCATTAACCCAAACGAGCGGCCGAGCTCGAATCAGCCCTTGGGCCGCTTGTCGACGACCCGCTTGGCTTTGCCGACCGAGCGCTCGATGCCTCCCGGCAGCGCCAGCAATACGGTAGTCGAAACCCCGATATAGCCCTTGATGTTTTGCTCCAGCGACTTTGCCGCGGCCTGTCGCGACTCCTGGCCGCCGCGGGCGAGCTGGGCGCACATTTCGACGTGGACCGTCATCTCGTCGAGGCTGCCTGGCCTGGTGATTTCGAGCAGATAGTGCGGCGTAAGCTCCGGCTGTTTCAGGATCAGATCCTCCACCTGCGTCGGAAAAACGTTGACGCCCCGGATGATCAACATGTCATCGCAGCGACCGGTGATTTTTTCCATGCGGCGCATCGACCGTGCGCTCGGCGGCAGCAACCGTGTCAGGTCGCGCGTGCGGTAACGAATCATCGGCAGCGCTTCCTTGGTGAGCGAGGTGAAGACCAGTTCTCCTCTCTCACCCTCGGCGACCACCGCGCCCGTTTGTGGGTCGACGATCTCCGGATAGAAGTGATCTTCCCAGATCGTCAATCCGTCCTTGGTCTCGATGCACTCCTGTGCGACGCCGGGCCCCATGATTTCCGACAGGCCGTAGATGTCGATGGCATCGAGATCGAGCTTTGCTTCGATGGCTTGCCGCATCGCGGGCGTCCAGGGCTCGGCACCGAAAATTCCGATCCGGAGCGACGTCTGCCGCGCATCGAGGCGCTGCCTCTCCATTTCCTCGGCGATCGCCAGCATGTACGAAGGCGTCACCATAATGATGGCGGGCTTGAAATCGACGATGAGCTGCACTTGACGCTCGGTCATGCCGCCGGACATGGGAATCACGGTGCAGCCGAGCTTTTCGGCGCCGTAGTGGGCGCCCAGCCCGCCGGTGAACAGGCCGTAACCGTACGCGACGTGCACGATGTCTCCGGCGCGCCCGCCGGCCGCACGGATCGAGCGCGCCATGACGGTGGCCCAGGTGTCGATGTCCTTCGCGGTGTAGCCGACCACCGTCGGCCGACCGGTGGTCCCGCTCGACGCGTGGATGCGCGCCACTCGCTCGCGCGGCACGGCGAACATGCCGAACGGATAGTGATCGCGCAGATCGGTCTTGACCGTGAACGGAAACCTGGCCAGATCGTCGAGCGTTCGAAGATCGTCGGGTCGAACGCCCGCGGCGTCGAAGGCGGCGCGGTAATGCGCGACGTTGTCGTAGGCGTGCCGCAGCGTCCACTTCAAGCGCTGCAACTGCAGCGCCTGGAGCTCGTCGCGGCTCGCTGTCTCGATGCCCTCGAGCTCGCCAGGTGCAGGTTTCTTGACTGGCATACCGTCCTCTACGGCGAAGCTTCGGCAATGACGTGGCCCTTGATCCGGTACGACTTGCCGCGAAACAGCGCGACCGTCTCACCACGCTGATTCCTGACCTCGATGTCGTAGACGCCGGTGCGACCGCTCACGCTTCGTTCCTGGCCAATCGCGGTCAGCACATCGTCCTCGCGTGCCGGCGCAATGAAGTCGATGCTGCAGCCAGACGCCACCGTGGTCAGGTTGGCGCTGTTGCAGGCAAACGCGAATGCGCTGTCGGCGAGGGTGAAAATGAATCCGCCGTGGCACGTTGCGTGGCCGTTGAGCATGTCGGCACGAACGGTCATCGTCAACTCTGCCCGCCCCGGGCCAACCTTGGAGATGCGCATGCCCATTGCCTGAGATGCGCGGTCGCGCGCAAACATTTCCGCAGCGACGCGTTCGGCCAGCGATTGCGCTTCGGCGGAGGTGAGAGGCGCGGCAGCGGTAACGGACGTATCAGGCTTGGTCATTGACCGAGCTTTGGCGAAATGGGTCCGGGTTGCGAAAATTTCGTCGTCCCCGCCCCCGATTCAAGCATTCGAGGGCAGGCTTCAGCGGGGACCCATTTTGATATTTCAAAATCCAATGGATTCCGGCTCGGTTACCAAAATGACCGGGAATGACGATATCGGTCGTCTGGGCGTCACTCACTGTCGCGATCTTTCTTAGGTGCCGGTGAATCTAGGCTGCCGTTTCGCGGTAAACGCGCTCACACCTTCGCGATAGTCCGCGCTCATCCCGAGCACACGCTGCACATCGCGTTCCAGATCGAGTTGCGCCTCGAGCGTATTGCCGCCGGCGGCATAGATCACCTGCTTGGTCGCCGCGAGCCCGCGCGTCGCGGCCATCGATAGCTGTTGCACGAGCGCCTCGACGGCGGCCGGAAACTCGACGTCGTCGACACACTTCCAGATCAGCCCCCATGCTGCGGCCTGCTCGGCGGAGAGTTTGTCACCGAGCATTGCCAATCCGATCGCCCGTGCAGAGCCGACCAGACGCGGCAGGAAATATGTGCCGCCGGAATCGGGAATCAATCCGATTTTCGAAAATGCCTGGATAAAGCTCGCCGACTTCGCTGCGACGACGATGTCGCAGGCGAGCGCGATGTTCGCGCCCGCGCCGGCGGCGACGCCATTGACCGCACACACGACCGGCAGCGGCAGCGCACGCAGAGTCAGCACCAGCGGCTTGTAGTTGCGCTCGATCGACGCGCCCAGATCCACCGCCTCGGAGCCTGGGGCGACTGCGCGGTCGCTCAAGTCCTGCCCGGCGCAAAAGCCGCGTCCCGCCCCGGTCAACAACAGCACGCGCACGTCAGTGCTCGCCTTGACGCGCGACAAGGCGTCCCCGACCTCTGCGTGCATCGCATCGTTGAAGCTGTTCAATCGATCCGGCCGATTGAGGGTCAGCCGCGCGATGCCCGCTTCGACGGCATAAAGGATGTGCTGGTAGCTCATGCGCTCACGTGCATTCGGTGCTGCACCACGCGAAACCGGTTAGCGACAAACGCCGCATCGGTCAACGAAGCGTTCGCCGCCGGATTGGCGCCGGTGCCGTGAAAGTCGGAAAAAGCGGCCGACTGATTGACGAAAACGCCGCCGGTCAGATTGATCGACAGCGCGACACCCGTATCCTCGGCCACGGCGATCGCATCATCGATCACTTGTCGGTCGGTCGAGTACACCGAGAGCGTCAACGCACCGTGATCCTTGGCCGCGCGCCGTGCGATGTCGAGGCTCTGCGGCGTGCCGTCGGTGGCGATGACAAAGCCGATAGGCCCGAACCATTCTTTGAGATACTTGGCATCGTCCTCGGCTTCCA
>DATNNK010000460.1:0-2110 GCA_035601875.1 Casimicrobiaceae bacterium
GCGCAAGCAGGGGCTCGATGCCCTCGACGTGATCCGGCGATCGCCGCAATTGTCGCGCGCGATCGGCGCGATCGGGAGCGGGGCGTTCTCGCCCGGCGACGCCAGCCGGTTTGAATCGGTCGCGCACGCGCTTCGCCATCTCGACCACTACATGGTGAGCGCGGATTTCGATTCCTATTACGAGGCACAGCGCGGCATCGACGCCCGCTGGCAGGTGGTCCCGGCATGGACGCGGGCCTCGATCCTCAACGTCGCGCGGATGGCATGGTTCTCATCCGACCGCACCATCCGCGAATATGCGCAGGAAATCTGGAACGTGCCGGTGCACGGCAACTTGCCGCTGCCATCGGGCGTGCAGCGCGGCGCGATCGGTTGATCCGGCACGCGCTCGCCTCGCCGTCATTGCGAGGAGCGAGAGCGACGAGGCAATCCAGTCCTTTTTCGTATCGCGATGGATTGCTTCGTCGCCCGTGAAGAATTCGGAAGCGATTGATGCATCGCTGTTATTTAAGCTGAGCAAGTATTCGATTTTGCAAGAAAGCCGGGGGCGGCTCTCGGTTTTCTTGCGTTTTGGGATTCCGGATTTGGGCGGTTCGTGATTCCTTTGACGGCGAGATTCGCTGTTGGAGGACAGCCATGAGCCAGCCGCGCGACGATCGTCAGGACGACCTGTTTCGGGCGTCTCTGGAGGCGATTATCAACCTTCGCCATCCGCTGGTGCGGCTTGCGGCGGAGATTGATTGGGATTTTCTGGCGAAGCGCTTCAGTTCGGTTTGTCGCGTGGGGCCGGGCCAGCCGCCGCTGCCAACGAGGCTGGTGGCCGGGCTGTTCATCCTCAAGCACATGCACAATCTCTCTGACGAGGCGCTCTGCGACAGGTGGGTAGAGAACCCGTATTTCCAGTATTTCTGCGGCGAAGTGGTGTTCCGGCACGAGCTGCCATTTGACCGCTCGTCGCTGACGCGCTGGCGCCAGCGGCTGGGTGAGGAGCAGATCGCGGCGCTCTTGCAAGAGAGCCTTTCGGTGGCACACCGGACCGGGGCTATCGAGAGCAAGGATCTCGAGCGCGTGGTGGTGGATACCACCGTCCAGGAGAAGGCGATCGCGCACCCGACCGACGCTCGGCTCACCCACCGCGCGATTGAGAAACTGGTCGCGCTGGCCAAACGCCAGGGTGTCGAATTGCGCCAGAGCTATCTGCGCGTGGCCAAGCGCGCCGCCATCATGGTGGGGCGCTATACGCATGCCCACCAGTTCAAGCGCGCCCGGCGGGAGCTCAAATTCCTGCGCACCCGGCTCGGCCGCATCATCCGGGACATTCGCCGCAAGATCGAGGGCGATCCCACGCTCGAGGATCGCTTGGGTCCGCTGCTCGATCTCGCGCTGCGGGTTCGCCATCAAGAGCAGCGTCAGCGCGGACCGAAGGTCTACTCGCTGCATGCGCCCGAGGTGGAGTGCATCGGCAAAGGCAAGGCTCGCGCCCCCTACGAGTTCGGCTGCAAGGTCTCGATCGTCACCCCGGTCACCGCGCCCAAGGGCGGGCAGTTCGTGCTGCACGCCAAGGCGTTGCATGGCAATCCATACGACGGCCACACGCTCGGTCCTGTCATCGCCGATCTTGAAAAACTCACAGGCGTTGCGGTGCGCCGCATCCATGGCGACAAGGGCTATCGCGGCCACAACTATCCCGAACGGTTCAAGGTCTGGATCAGCGGCCAGGTCCGTCGTGTCACCAAAGCCATCCGCCGCGAGATGCGCCGCCGCGCCGCCGTAGAGCCCGTGATCGGCCATCTCAAGGACGACCACCGGATGCGCCGCAACCATCTCAAGGGCCGCGAAGGCGACCGCATCAACGCGGTTCTCGCTGCCGCTGGTTACAACTTCAGCCTACTACTGCGCTGGTTCAGGCGCTTATTGCGCACCCTGTTGCTGATCCTTGCTCGCGCCGTCCTGGCGCCCCGCTTCGCCTAAAATCGCGCTCGGAAAAATTCTTCACGGCCGACTCAGTAGGCTCAAGCAGTTCCGTCGCGTCGCAACTCGCTTCGAGAAGACCGCCCGAAATCACCGTGCCGTCGTCACTCTCGCTGCTATCGTCTTATGGCTGCGCTAA
>DATNNK010000461.1:0-9247 GCA_035601875.1 Casimicrobiaceae bacterium
GACTACCAATTGCTTGCTCAGTGAGTGCGGTTTGCGAGACATGGCTTGCTCCTTTGAAGTTGCTGCTATTGAAGATGGTTCCGGTGCACATTCGAAATCAATTTGTATCGAGGCGTCATAGGCATTCGCTGCGCTGCCTGCGATGCCGCACGAGTACGTGCTACCCGATGGCGTGTCTGCCGTCGCACCGGAACAAGGAACGGCAACATCATCAAGGACGCGCGCTCGCATACCCTTCTAACTGTCGGGAGGTGAGCGTTATGCCCGATGGAATAACAAAGTTGATTTCGAGGTCGCGGCGCCGAGCGTGAGACGGCGTGCTGGCTGCTCTTGGCTGGGCGAGCAGCGTTCGGCGCGAACTGTGAACGACCGGGTTTCGAGGCGACGACCAACGGGCGCGCCGGACGGCCGCCCTGTTGGCTCAGCGTGACGAGGAACGGCGCTTATTGCGCAACGTCTTCGCGCGCAAGCCGTTGGACAAACGCCGACAACACCGCGGGCTCGGCATCGGACACTGCAAGCCAGTCCATGCTAGGGCCGCTCGCTCGCGCGACGTTGAATCCGTGCAGGGTGCGCGGTGCGGACGTCGGGGCACTCGACGTTTCCGGCCGCACGAATACGTCGATCGTGTGTTGGTGGTAGCGGTAGACGAGCGTCGCAACCGGGCGCCGCTCGAGATAGTCGAGCCGCCCTCCAATCAGCGCGAACCCTTCATTCGCCAGATCCTGCACGGGTGGTGAATAGTCTAGCCGCGCGGAGAGCCACGGCTTGACGGTATGCCGGTCCGATGATGCGACCTCGATCAGATGGTCGCTGAGCGTCGCCCGAACGTGGGTTGCGACTGCCGCGATGGCGAAATCGTCGTTTGCGCGCCACGCGAGAACCGTCGTGCCGAGCATCCACGCGAACACGCTGGCGGTGCACCCCGCGAGCACACCGCCGGTGAGCCAGCGCCAGCGATCGCTCGTCGGGCGCGACCGAGGCGGCACAGATGCCCGCACGGCGCCCACGGTTGCACGAACTCGCGCATGCAACGCCGGCGACGCGACAAAGTAGGGCACTTCGGCACGAATCCGCGCACGCAGTTCAAGCATGCTCCGGTAACTCGCCGCGCAACCGGCGCAACCGACCAGATGTTTCTTGATCGAGTAGTCTCGTAGCGCATCGACTTCACCGTCGGCGTGCGCCGCGACCAGGGTTTCCGCTTGTTTGCAGTTCATTGTCATCTCCAGACCTCAGTTCGCCGCTTGCAACAGCGGCGAACGCTGCAACAGGCCGCGGGCTCGCGCGAGCCGTGACATTACGGTGCCGATCGGTATGTCGGCGATGCGCGCGATCTCCTTGTACGATAACTCTTCCATCTCGCGCAAAATCAGTACCTCGCGATAGGCCAGCGGCAGCGCCGCGACCGCGTCGGCCAGTGCCTTTGACTCGGCGCTGCGCAGGAACGCCTGCTCCGGATCAACGGCAGCAGGATCGACCGCCATGTCGATCGCGGTGCCGTCGTCCCGCGCGATCTCCGTCGGACGGTTGCGCTTGCACCAGTCGTAGAATGCGTGGCGAACGATGGTCAGGAACCACGCGCGGGCGCCGCTGCCGTTGAGCGAGCCGACGTACTTGAGCGCGCGCACGCACGCATCTTGTACGACGTCCTCGGCATCGTTGACGTCGCGCGTCAGCCACCGCGCCAGGTTGTATGCGGCGTTCAGGTGCGGCAAGACCAGCTCCTCGAAACGGGTGTGATCGGACAAATCTTTGCTCCACGCTTTCCTGCCTGACCCCGATGCCGATGGTCTTATTCCGCCGGGAATAAACTCCGCCGGCGCGCGGTATGACATACAGGCAGCAACGCCGCGTTGGGTTTGGCCGCGTTGGGTTTGCGCTCCAAAAAAAACGGGGCCCAACCGGGCCCCGTTTTAGCCAGACAGCGACCCTAATTCTCCAACCTTGGCGACTCCGACTGCAGTCCCTTCACCATGGCAGCATCGTGTCGTTGAAAGCGAAAAAGCAGCCGGTTTCGTGCCGGCTGCAGCGCTCGATGACGGCGCGCATGCCGGACACGCTGCGGTCCACATCGACGCGCGCCCCTGGTTCGGTCTTAGCCCACCCCGGATGCAGTGCGAGCACGAGGATATGTCGCGGCTGGAGATCGATCGCGAGCCCCTTGACGACGGCATTCAGTCCTGCCTTACTGGATCGATAGGCATACGATCCGCCCGTCGTATTGAGAGCGATGCTGCCCATGCGGCTGGAGACGAACGCCATCACCTTCATCTGGCTTGCGGCGACATGCTCGACGAAGGCTTCGGCGAGTTTCATCGGACCGATCAGGTTGACGTCCAGGATGCGGTGCCAGTGCGCATAGTCGGTCTTGCCGAAAAGCGGATGAGGCCGCCCAATCCCGGCGTTGCTGAGGAGAATGTCGATGGGCTGGTCTCTCAGCTCGCCGGCGAGCGTGTCGATCGCCGTCAGATCGGAGACGTCGAGCTTTAGAACTCGTACGTTCCCCTTGATGGCACGCGCGGCTTCCGCGGTGTTGGGGTCGAGACAAGTTGCGAAGACTCGATAACCCTCGGCGGCATACTGGCGAGCGAACTCGACGCCTAGTCCCGTATCGCAGCCGGTTATCAAAACGCTTCGTATTGACATATCGTTGTGCGTTGATGCGTTGGGCAACGCGCTCACAGTTGGGTCCGCTTCGCTTCCCGCTCGGAATACGTGCGTCCCGGCTTGCTATTCAAGAGCGACACCGTCTGGCGCCGCGCAGTCTGCAGACGCGCCGGCGGAAGGCCGCGGAAAATCAAACCGAGATCATCCAGGATGCGCTCGCCCATATCGCGAAACGCCTGCGGAATAGCTCCTGCGCGGTGCGATGACAGCAGCAGCCCGTCGATCTTGCGCAACTTATGATCCGACGGCACGGGTTCTTGCGGAAATACATCGGTCGCGACACGAAGCCGTCCCGACGCCGCGAACTCCAGCAGCGCATCGAAGTCGACAGTCGCCGCACGGCTCGCCAGGATCACTACAGATTCCGGTCGAATGCGCGCCAGCTCACGACGGCCGATGAAACCTTGGTTCTCTTTTGTTGCCGCCGCGACCAGGAATATAACGCGCGCCTCGTCAAGGAGTGTTTCGAGGTCGACCGGCTCGCAGCCTTCGTCGCGAATAACCGACGCCGGAAGCCAGGGGTCGCACACCAGAACGCGCGCGTGAAACCCATCGAGGAGACCACGCAGCGCGCGCCCGAGATTCCCGAATCCGACGATGCCAACTGTAGTGCCCGAGAGCAGGAACGCGTCGGCGTTGCCGGCCAGCCCGTAGCGCTCCCGCCCTTCGCGAAACGCCAGATCGCCGGCGGTAATGCCGCGTGCGAGGTCCAGCGCCAGACCCAACGCCATTTCGGCCACTGGCAGCGCGAAGACCGGTGCGATGCACAGCACCTCGACGCCGCGCGCGAAGCAAGCCTCGTAATCGACGTTGGGAAAGAAATTGCCTTCCACGTTGATGACGGCACGAAGCTGCGGGGCACGTTCGATCCGCTCGGCCGGCAGGTCGGTCTGGCCGAGAATCGCGGTCACGCGGGCAAGCGCCCCCTCGACCGTCGCCGCAGCCATGGGCGCGTTGCCGTCGCTGCTGACCACGTCGGCCATCGCCTCGAGCCGAGCCCACTGGTCGTCGGTGAAGATCATTTCCCGCCGTCGCGGCCACGGGTCGACCAGGACCAACGGCTTCTTCACCGGACTCAACTCGCGCCCGAAAGAATCAAGGGCTCGTTGAGCTCGATGTCCTGAGCACGGAAATACAGCCGCACCGGCACCCGCGCCGAGCGCCCGACGCCCGGCTTTTCGGCGGCCAGCCGGATATTGTGGGAATCGTTATTCGTGATGACGAAGCGTCCCGCAGAATCCGTCGTGGCGCGCGTCTTCTCCACATAGGTCGTGAAGTTCAGCACCCAAAGCACCACGGCCGCGTCCGGCACCGGCAGCCCCGCGGCGTCGACCACGCGGCCGACGACGATTCCGTGGTCGTGGGTCGCAACATACCCATTCCAAAGCGCAATCGCCACCGCGATAGTCGCGGGCACCAGCACGAACCGGTTGATGACCAGCCGCCGCCAAAGCGGAAGCTCGACCTCATCGGCGCTCATCCCTTGGTCGCTCCGGAGGTGAGGCCGCGAATGAACTCGTTCTGCGCCAGCAGGAACAGGAGGATGCCGGGCGCCAGCACCATGATACAGAATGCGTAGAGCGCGCCGGTCGTGTCCTCCTGGTACGACAGAAAGCGAGCCAGCCCCAGTGGAAGCGTTTGCATGTCGGCGCTGCGCGTGACGATCAGTGGCCAGAGAAAATTGTTCCAGGACCAGATGAAGGCGAGGATCACGTTGGTGGCGATCGCGCCCTTGGCGAGCGGCATCATGACCCTCCAGATGATCCGCCACTCCGAGAGCCCGTCGATGCGCGCTGCATCGATCAGCGATCGCGGCACCGCGTCGAAGCTCGCCTTGAACACGAAGATGCAGACGATGGTTGAGAATTGCGGCAGCGCCAGTCCCCAATACGAGTCGAGTAGACCCAGGCGGCCGGTGATCAGGTACGCCGGGATGATGGTCGCCTGAAACGGCACCATCATGCACGAGAGAAAGAGCAGCAGGACGAACGGCTTGGCCGGGAAGTCCCGCGTCAGCGCGTAACCCGCCATTGCATTGAAAACCACGTTGGCGATGACCGCGATGGCCGATACGACCACGCTGTTGAGGAAATAGCGGGCGAACGGGATGTAGTACCAGACGTCGACGTAATAGAACGGATGCGGCGACTTTGGAAGGATGCTCGGCGGATAGGCGAAGATGTTCTCGCCCGTGACGCTGGTCTTGAGCACCCAGTAGAACGGAATCAGCATGAGCAGGCTGACGCCGACCAGCGCGAGATGTATCGGCCAGCGCGGATAGCGGTACATCAGTCCTTCTCCACCGCGCCCGCGTTGCCGCCGGACAGTCGATTCGCCGCCCAGGTGATGCCGACCAGCAGGACGAAGAAGACGATCGTCACCGACGCTGCGTAGTCGAACCGGGTCTGGGAGAAGCCCAGCTTGTAGATGTAGGTAACGAGAAGCTCGGTCGCGCGCCCGGGGCCGCCGCCGGTCATCACATAGACCAGGTCGAAGCTCGTGAACGAATTGAGCATTCCGATCACGAAGCAGAGAAACAGAGACGGCTTCAGAAGCGGAAGCGTAACCCGCCAGAACCTGCGGGGCGCATTGGCGCCGTCGATCGCCGCCGCCTCATAAAGGTTGGGCGGAATGTTCTGCAAGCCGGTGAGCAGGATGATCATGTAGAACCCGAGCATCTGCCAGATATTCGCGACGATGACCGATGGCAGGGCCCATACGAAGGAATTGAGGAACTGGATCGGGCGGTCGACGAGATCAAGCGAGCGGGCGACATAGTTGATGAGCCCGACCCGCTCATCGAAGAGCCACCGCCAGATGATCGCTACCGCGACCGTCATCAGCGGATAGGAGATGAAGATGACGGTGCGATAAACGTCGCGCCCGCGAATGTCCGAACTGACGAGCAGCGCGAGACCCAGCGCGATCACGATGCCGACGGGCGCGCTGGCAATGAAGATAAGCGTGTTCCAGAGCGACTGCCAGAACACATCATCGTGGAGCATCTCCTCGTATTGATCGAGGCCGGCCCACCGCATGGGGCGCAGCGGCGACCACGCCGCGAATGAGAGCACGACGTTCCAGAGCAACGGGATGATGCGATAGAGCAGAAAGACGGCGAGCGACGGTGCTAGGAAGCACCACACCAGCACCGCCTGCCGCGTGCGCTTGCGCGCCAGGCGGTGCGGCCGATTGGCGACCGCCGGTGCAATGGCCACGAGGAAGCGCGGCTTCCGTTGAGAGCTAGGTGTTCCGGCTCAGCACGCGGTTGACCGCGCGTTCCGCATCGGCCAGCGCCGCCTTGGCGCTCTTGCGGCCGAGCACCGCGTTCTGGATCTCCGGGTAGAACGCATCCTTGAGCTGCGCGTCGAAGGGCAGCGGCCAGTTACCGGTGAACCTGTCGGTATGCTCGAGCTGCGTCTGCAGCACCTGAGCGCCTAAGGGATCGTCTTTGCGCAAGGATTCAAGTCCGGCGCGATCCGCCGCGATGTTCCCGGTCAGCAGCTTGCGGCTCTGCGAGAACCGGGTGGCCCATTTGGTCCCGGTCAGATGCTTGATGAAAGCCCAGGCGAGATCGGGATTTTTGGTGTTCTTGGAAATGCCGAAACCGTGATTGGTTGGCGTGGCCCAATAGGCGGGCGCCTGCGCCACGCCCAGCGTGCTCTCGTTGATCCATGATCCCTGGCCCTTCACGAAGAAATAGGACGAGGAATGGGCGTGCAGCATGCCGACGGTGTTGCCGGCGAAGGCTCCATTCGGCTCGACCCAGCGTCCGGTCCAGGAGATCTTGTTGATTGCGCCGCCGTCAGTGGCCTTCGCCAGACGGTCCAGGACGTCGGCCATCTGGGGCGTGTTGAACGCCGCCTTCTTCATGTCCGGGGTGAGCAGCTCGATGCCGTTCATCTTGAACAAGGGCCAGTAGAGCCAATCGAAGTTCAAGGTGAGAAAACCGGTCTTTTCACCCTTCGCCATTTTTTGCGCGAAGGTCAGCAGCTCGTCGAAGCTCTGCGGCGGACCGGACAATCCCGCTTCCTTGAATATTGTCTTGTTGTAGTAGAGCAGCGTCTTGGCAACGTAGAAGGGAAGCATGTAGTTCTTGCCCTGATACTGCCAGCTGGCCAGATAGTCCGGATTAAACAGCTTGGCGACTTCCGGCTCCTTCTTCAGGTAAGGCGTGAGATCGAGCAACGCGCCGCTCGCCGCGTATTCGACCCATATCGCGCCCTGCAGGTCGACCACGTCCGGCGCCGTGCCGGCGACGAGTTGCGTCTGATAGAAAGCGGGAAGCTCGGTCCCCTTTTTGTCGAGCCACTCGATCTCCACGCCGGGGTTGGCGCTACGAAAATCGGCGAATTCCTCTTTGAAGAGCTGTTCCTGGTCCGCGATGTTCCACGTCAGGTAGCTCAGCTTTCGCGGCGTTTGCGCGCGTGACGCGAAGGGCATCGCAAGTGCGGTGGCGCTCGCGAGAGCTCCCTGCAATACGGTACGGCGTTTCATGACTTCTCCTCCGAGGTGACCGCTTTTAGACCGGGCTTCTGCCTGCGGGAAATCCCGACCCGGCCGGGAGCCGCTGCGGCGCCGTTTCCGTGCGCCACCGCTCTATCTTGTTTTCAAATGATAGCGTTTGCAGGTGCTAAGTCAACGCTGACCTCGTGCCCATGTTCCCTGCGGGATTTCAGTGGGCATGCGCGCTCTTGTGCGTTATTGTTGCGCGTATGCTTGCTTTAGACGCTCTATGTCGAGCTTGTTCATTTGAAGCATTGCCTTCATAACCCTTTGCGACTTCTCGGCGTCTTTGTCTTGCATCATCTCGCCCAGGACAGTGGGAACGATCTGCCATGACAGACCATATTTGTCTCTAAGCCAGCCGCATTGCAGCTTTTCTCCGCCTTCAGAGAGCTTTTCCCAGAACGCGTCTACTTCTTCCTGCGTCTCGCAGTTCACGACAAACGATATCGCTGGCGAGAAGGTGAATTGTGGCCCACCGTTTAGTGCTATAAATTCCTGCCCGTCGAGCTGGAATGTAACGACCATTACCGTTCCCTTGGGCCCGGGCCCCGCGTCTCCGTAGCGAGTAATGGCTCCGACCTTGGAATTTTTGAAAATCGACACATAAAAACGCATCGCCTCTTCGGCCTTGCCATCGAACCACAGGAACGGAGTGATTTTCTGCATATGGTTTTTACTCCTGGTGTTGAATCAATCGAATTATTTCATACGCAAATTTTAACAAAAGGCCCTGCCTTTCGCTAATGTCTTGGGTTGAGCTTCGCATCGTGAACGACGACGGCTTCGAGCTCGTTGGGCGGGAGACCAACTGATGGCTTCCTTGTCGCTCATCGAGGTGACGAAGTCGTTTGGCCTTCTCGAGGTCCTGCATCCACTGAGCCTCGAGATTCGTCACAATGAATTCCTCGTGCTCGTCGGTCCGTCGGGCTGCGGGAAGACAACCCTGCTGAGGATGATTGCGGGCCTCGAAGACGTCACCTCCGGCACGATCGCGATCGGCGACCGCATCGTGAACGAGTTGCAGCCGAAGGACCGCGACATCGCGATGGTGTTCCAGGATTACGCGCTCTATCCGCACATGACGGTCTACGAAAACATGGCGTTCGGGCTGATCTATCGCGACCACGCGAAGGACGAAATCCGGCGGCGCGTCGAACATGCGGCGGGGATCCTCAATATCGGCGACTACCTTGCGCGCCGCCCTCGACAGTTGTCCGGCGGCCAGCGACAGCGGGTCGCCATGGGACGCGCAATCGTCCGCGATCCGAAAGTATTCCTATTCGACGAGCCGCTATCCAATCTCGACGCGAAACTGCGGGTGCAGATGCGTACCGAGATCAAGAAGCTGCACAAGCGAGTCGAGACGACGATGATCTACGTCACGCACGATCAGGTGGAGGCGATGACGCTTGCCGATCGGGTCGTCGTGATGCGTGACGGCCGCGTCGAGCAGGTCGGCACGCCCGACGTGATCTACAGCCAGCCTGCTTCCATCTTCGTCGCGGGATTCATCGGCTCGCCGACCATGAACCTCGTTGCGGCTCGGCTTGAGCAGCGCAACGGCACGCTCGTGGTTGCCCTGGGCAGCGATGCGTCGTTCGTCGTTCCTCCCGAGTATGCGGCGGCTTATCGCGATTGGATCGGACGAGAAGTGATCTTCGGCCTGCGGCCGGAACATTTGGCCTGGGCCGAGGGCGACGTCGACGCCGCTACGGTCGAAGTGGCGGCATCGGTGGTCGAGCCCTTGGGGTCCGATACGCTCGTGTTCTTCGAGATTTCGGCGCTGGAGATGGTCGCCAGACTTCCACCGGAAGCCGCGCGGCACGCCGGCGACCGCGTACGATTGCGGCCCGACCTGAGGCGCATGCATCTGTTCAACCCTGCAACCGGAATGCGGATTTGATACTGGTCTTTGGTGGTCGACAGGCTGAAGGCAACGCCATCGGCGACGAATCCGTCCGAAATCTGGTGACACCGTGACCGTCGGACGCGTGCTGGTGACGGGCGCTACGGGGTTCGTCGGATCGGCTGTTGCCCGCGCGCTTATCAGTGCCGGATACCCAGTGCG
>DATNNK010000462.1:0-5363 GCA_035601875.1 Casimicrobiaceae bacterium
GAAGCGCCGCAACTGGTGATACTCGGCAAACAGGCGATCGACGACGACGCCAATCAGGTCGGGCAGATGCTTGCGGCGCTCCTCGGGTGGCCGCAAGCCACGTTTGCTTCCAAGATCGACATAAGCGACGAGGGCGGACAAAAACGGGCGACGGTCAAACGCGAGATCGACGGCGGCCTCGAGACGCTGGCGATGAACCTGCCGGCGATCATCACCACGGATCTGAGATTGAACGAGCCGCGCTATGCGACGTTGCCGAATATCATGAAGGCGAAAAAGAAGGCGCTCGACATTACCAAGCCGGACACGCTCGGGGTCGACGTTACACCCCGACTCACGACGCTCAAGGTGGTCGAGCCGCCGCGACGCAAAGGCGGCGGCAAGGTGGCCGACGCCAAGGAACTGGTGGCCAAGCTACGCAATGAAGCGAAGGTGATTTGAGTGGCACGCGCCACTCAAATCATCCCCGCGAAAGCGGGTCGAATGTCTTTTCTGAGCATTACGAAAATGCGTGACCACCAGATCTCCAATCGTCATTCCCGCGAAGGCGGGAATCCATTGGCTTTTGACGGTCGCAAAATGGATCCCCGCCTTCGCGGGAATGACGCTAGTTTTGTGGAAGCTGTTATCCATTTTGTAGTCCCAAGAAAATAGGCTCCACCGATCATGACCGCACTCGTCATTGCCGAGCACGACCACGGCGCGCTGAAAAGCGCGACGCTGCACACGATTGCCGCCGCGCAGAAACTCGGTGGCGACATTCACGTGCTCGTCGCCGGCCATAACGCGGGCAGCGCCGCGCAGGCAGCCGCCAGCATCGCGGGTGTCGCCAAGGTCTTGCACGCCGACGCCGCGCATCTCGCCAGCCAGACCGCGGAAAACCTCGCCCTTCTGGCGACGAGTCTGGCGGCGCCTTACTACCACCTTTTCCTCCCGGCGACCGGCTTCGGAAAAAATGTCGCGCCGCGCATTGCGGCGCTCCTCGATGTCGCGCAAGTTTCCGACATCATTGGCGTCGAGGCGCCCGACACTTTCGTGCGCCCGATTTACGCCGGCAACGCGTTTGCCACGGTGCAGTCGAAGGACCCTAAGATTGTCGTCACCGTGCGCTCGACCGGATTCGATGCGGCGCCAAGCACCGGCGGGAGCGCGACAATCGAGAGCGTTGCGGTACCGGCCGACGTGGCGCAAGTCCAGGTTCTTGGCCAGGAGCTGACCAAATCCGATCGCCCGGAGCTGACCAACGCGCGCGTGGTGATTTCCGGCGGACGGGGATTGCAGAACGGCGAGAACTTCAAAATGCTGGAGGTGCTGGCCGACAAGCTCAACGCCGCCATTGGCGCCTCGCGCGCGGCGGTCGATGCCGGCTACGTGCCCAACGACTATCAGGTCGGCCAGACCGGCAAGATCGTCGCCCCCGATCTCTATATCGCGATCGGTATTTCGGGTGCGATTCAGCATCTGGCTGGAATGAAGGACAGCAAGGTCATCGTGGCGATCAACAAAGACGCCGAAGCGCCGATTTTTCAAATCGCGGATTACGGACTGGTGGGTGATTTATTCGAAATCGTGCCGCAGCTGATCACTGAACTGGGCTGATGTCATGAGCTCCTATCGCGCGCCAATGCAGGAAATGCGGTTCGTGATGAACGAGCTCGCCGGACTGGAGCAGGTCGGCAAGCTTCCCGGGTACGAGGACGCGACGCCCGACACCGTGGCGGCGATACTCGAGGAAGCGTCGAAGTTCGCCACCGAGGTGCTCGATCCGCTCAACGCGGTCGGTGACCGCGAAGGTGCGACATGGCAAGAAGGCGGCAAAGTCAAGACAGCGACCGGGTTCAAGGACGCCTATCGTCGATTCGCCGAGAACGGATGGAACGGCCTGACCAAGAATCCGGAACACGGCGGCCAGGGCCTGCCGCAACTGGTGGCGACCGCAGTCGAGGAAATGTGGCACGGCGCGAACATGGCTTTCGCGTTGTGCCCGCTGCTGACCCAGGGTGCGATCGAGGCGCTCGAGCTTTGCGGCTCGGACGAGCTGAAGGCGACATTTCTGCCGAAGATGGTCGAAGGCGTGTGGACCGGCACCATGAACCTCACCGAGCCGCAGGCGGGCTCCGATCTCGCGGCGGTGCGCACGCGCGCCGTGCCGTCCGACAAGCCGGGGGCCTACAAGCTCTACGGGCAGAAGATTTTCATCACCTACGGCGAGCAGGACTACACCGACAACATCATTCATCTGGTGCTCGCCCGCACGCCGACGGCGCCGGAAGGCGTCAAGGGCATTTCGCTGTTCCTGGTGCCGAAGTTCATGGTCAACGATGACGGCAGCCTCGGCGTGCGCAACGACGTTCACTGCGTGTCCATCGAGCACAAGCTCGGCATTCACGCCAGTCCCACCGCGGTGCTGGCGTATGGCGACCACGGCGGCGCGGTCGGCTATCTGGTTGGGGAAGAGAATCGCGGCCTCGAGTACATGTTCATCATGATGAATCTGGCGCGATTCTCGGTCGGCATCGAAGGCGTCGGCATTGCCGAGCGCTCGTATCAACGCGCGCGGGATTACGCGAGGGACCGCGTGCAAGGCCGGGCGCCCGGACTCGACAAAACGGTGCCGACGGCGACGATTCTGCAGCATCCCGACGTGCGCCGCATGTTGCTGACGATGAAGGCGCAAACCGAGGCGACGCGTTCGCTGGCGTACGTCACCGGGGCGGCGATCGACAACGCTCGCCGCCATCCCGATGCCGATGCGCGCAAGCGCCATCAGGCATTCGTCGAGCTGATGATTCCGATCGTCAAGGGTTGGGGCACCGAGATCGCGCAGGAGGTGACCTATCTCGGCGTTCAGGTGCACGGAGGGATGGGCTTTATCGAGGAGACCGGCGCCGCACAGGATTACCGCGACGCGCGCATCACGACAATCTACGAAGGGACGACAGCGATCCAGGCCAACGATTTGATCGGCCGCAAGACTGCGCGCGACGGCGGCGTGGTGGCACGCTCGGTGATCGGCGAGATTGTCGGTCTGGCAACCGCCCTGAGCGCCGACGCCAACGGCCCGCTGGTGCCGATCGGCAATGAGCTTCAAAGCGCTGCCGCCGCGCTGAAGAGCGCGGTCGACTGGGTGGTTCCCGCGTACGGCAAAGCATCCCGCGCCGCGCATGCGGCTTCCGTGCCATACCTGCGGTTGTGGGGCTTGGTCGCGGGAGGCTGGCAACTGGCGCGAGGCGCACAGGTCGCGGCGCGCCTGCTCGCGGAAAACAAAGGCGACGCGACTTTTTATCGCGGCAAGATCGCCACCGCGCGGTTCTACGCCGAATGCCTGCTGCCGCAGGCAGCCGCGCTGGCGCGCGCCATCACGCTGGGCAGCGAGTCGGTATTGGCGCTGTCCGACGAGCAGTTCTGACACCGGCGTCCGGTCAGCCCATGCTCACGGCAAGCGACGCGTTTCGAAACGCGAATCGCTGCCTCCCGCGAGCTTCACGCCGCCAAAGAGAGGAGGCGCAAGCCTTGCGTTGGTGTATTGTAAGAATTTCAGGCGCTGGCAGCATCTACACGCGCACGAGCCTAGCTACGCACTTGCACTGGGGAGGCCGAACCGGCTTTACCTTTGTTGGTGCTTCGACCTCCCGACTGTGGAATGTATCTTGCCTATCAGACTTCACACGGCTGACATTTCGGCAAGGATGACCATGAGTACGCAGTTCACATTGCTTTGGGCCATGCTTCGAGGCGGGCGGCGCGGAAGTGCAACCGCCACAGGCATCGCGTTGATGATATTCGCCGTCGCGGCGGGCGCGGATTCGCTTGCGGTCGTCGATCCGCTGCCGCCGGGCCCCTACGTCGTGGGTTGCAGCAATGTGGAGCAGGATTTCAGTCGCGTGTTGCCGGGAGAGACCGCCAAGAATTACTGGGAAGGCGTTCCCGATGGATCCCGCCAGCGCTATGTGACGCAACTCTTCGTCGACCCTGTCGACGCGCTGACCGTGAATGTCAACGTCCCGGATGATCGCGAGTTGTTCGTCAATCACGCGACACAACAGGTGCCGACGGCGCTCCTGGTGTGCTATCCGACGGCGTCCAATAATCCGCGTCCCGATTATCCGCTGCCTGCGGGCAATGCGGTGCCGCACATGCAGCGCGGTGCGGAGGCGCCTATCTGGGCCGACCCTGCGGTGCGCTGGCCGGTGCTGGTGTTTTCACACGGGCTCGTTGGCAGCCCCTTGTCCAACGACTACATCGTGGCGCTGACGGTGCTCGCGAGCTACGGCTATGTCGTAGTCGCGCCCTTCCACGGCGACCCGCGCTTTGCCGACGTGAAGATCGACAGCCTGTCCGACGCGCTGTACGCGGCGCTGCATTTTCCAACTTACGTCGAGATGCAGGCGATCCGCCCCTTGTCCACCGCGGCGGCGCTCGACTTCCTGCTCGGCCACCTGCAATACCGCGATCACGTCGACGTATCCAGGATAGTCGGCTTCGGGGCGAGCCTCGGTGGCGAAACGCTGCTGTTGCAGGCCGGCGCGCAGTTGACGAAGACAATCGGTCTGTCATCGAAGCAAGTGGTCGCCGACACGCGCTTGAAAGCGATCGTCGGCTATGTTCCGTATTTTGGTCAGTCCTTCCTGCCGGCATTCGGTCGCGACCAAAAGGGGCTGGACAATCTGAGGACGCCGTTTCTGGGCATCGCCGGCTTTTCCGACACCACCGCGCCGATCGATGCCACTATCCAGGGCGTGCTGCGTCTTCATGGATCGCGCGAATTGCTCGGGCTTGAGGGTGTCGGCCACTTTTTTGATTTCCCCAGCGCACCCGACATCTTCACCTGGTCACTGATTTTTTTCGCCGCGCACGCCCAGGATGACCGCACCGCACGGGCGCAGATCGCGCGCATGGTAAGCGTGCGCGGCGGTGGCGACGACCGATTGATCATCGACTACACCGCGCCGGCTGCGCTGAGCGCGGGAGAGCGCGACACGATCGAGTTCTACAACGCGTCGCTGAAACATTATTTCGAAACCGCGGAGCCGGCGGAAGCCGCGATGCTGGATGCGGGCGTTATCGTTCCAGGGTGGGTGCGAACTGGCTTCGATTTCAAATCGTGGACAGTCGAATCGGGCGTCGGCCTGCCCGCGTGTCGCTTTTTCGGCACGCCAGGCAGTGGGCCGAACACCCACGTCTTTACCATCAACGTTGCCGAGTGCAGCAAGCTGCGCGCCGATCCGCGGTGGACATTCGAGGGGCTCGCGTTCGACGAGCAAGTGCCGATCGCCGAGGATTGCCCGATTGGCCGGATTCCCGTCACCCGTCTGTACAACAACGGCATAGGAGGCGAAGCGAATCACCGCTATCTGACCAGC